>DASWQG010000250.1:0-3787 GCA_036403775.1 Luteimonas sp. | reverse complement strand
CGCCGCGAGATCGATCCGGCCGCGCACAAGGCGCTGCTCGACGACCTGGCCGCGCAGCTGGCGGACAAGGCGGCCTGACCCGTGAGCCAGGCCCTGACCCTCGCCCGTCCCTACGCCCGCGCCGCCTTCGGCATCGCGCGGGACGAGGGCGGCTTCGCCGCCTGGTCGCAGGCGCTGGGCTTCGCCGCGCAGGTCGCGGCGGATCCCCGCGTGGCCGGCATCCTCGCCAACCCGAAGCTGTCCGACGACGAGGCGGTCTCGCTGCTCGCGGCGCCGGGCGCCGGCGAGTCGGTGTCGCGCTTCCTGCGCATGCTTTCGGAAAACCGCCGCATGGCGCTGCTGCCCGAGATCGCGGGGCTGTACGAGGAGCTGCGGCACGAGGCCGAGCGCGTGGTCAAGGCCACCGTGACCTCCGCCGCGGCGCTGCCCGACGCGGAGCTGGAATCGATCCGCGCGGCGCTGCGCACGCGCTTCGGCCGCGAGGTCGAGCTGGACACGGCGATCGACGAGAGCCTGATCGGCGGCGCGGTGATCGACGCCGGCGACGTGGTCATCGACGGTTCGCTCAAGGGCAAGCTCGCGCGCCTGCAGTCCGCGCTCGCGCAATAAGACACGCAACCTGAATCCATCGCGCGCCGCGGGGCGCGCACCGAGGAAAACCTGGCAATGGCAACCACCACGCTCAACCCGTCCGAAATCAGCGAACTGATCAAGACCCGCATCGAGAAGGTCGGCCTGGCCGCCGAGGCGCGCAACGAAGGCACGGTGACCAGCGTCGCCGACGGCATCGTGCGCATCTTCGGCCTCGCCGACGTCATGCAGGGCGAGATGATCGAGCTGCCGGTGTCCGAGAGCGGCCACGCGACCTACGCGCTGGCGCTGAACCTGGAGCGCGACTCGGTCGGCGCGGTGGTGCTGGGCGACTACGAGCACCTGCGCGAGGGCGACGTGGCCAAGACCACCGGCCGCATCCTCGAGGTGCCGACCGGCCCCGAGCTGCTCGGCCGCGTGGTCAACGCGCTGGGCGAGCCGATCGACGGCAAGGGCCCGATCGAGGCGAAGACCTTCGCCCCGGTGGAGACCATCGCCCCGGGCGTGATCTGGCGCAAGTCGGTGTCGCAGCCGGTGCAGACCGGCTACAAGGCGATCGACTCGATGATCCCGATCGGCCGCGGCCAGCGCGAGCTGATCATCGGCGACCGCCAGACCGGCAAGACCGCGGTGGCGATCGACGCGATCATCAACCAGAAGAACTCCGGCATCCGCTGCATCTACGTGGCGATCGGCCAGAAGAACTCGACCATCGCCAACATCGTGCGCAAGCTCGAGGAGCACGGCGCGATGGCCTACACCACGGTGGTCGCCGCCTCGGCGTCCGAGTCGGCCGCGATGCAGTACATCGCCGCGTACTCGGGCTGCACCATGGGCGAGTACTTCCGCGACCGCGGCGAGGACGCGCTGATCATCTACGACGACCTGTCCAAGCAGGCCGTCGCCTACCGCCAGGTCTCGCTGCTGCTGCGCCGCCCGCCGGGCCGCGAAGCCTACCCGGGCGACGTGTTCTACCTGCATTCCCGCCTGCTCGAGCGCGCCGCGCGCGTGTCCGAGGACTACGTCGAGAAGTTCACCAACGGCGCCGTCAAGGGCAAGACCGGCTCGCTGACCGCGCTGCCGATCATCGAGACCCAGGCCGGCGACGTCTCCGCGTTCGTGCCGACCAACGTGATCTCGATCACCGACGGCCAGATCTTCCTCGAGACCGACCTGTTCAACGCCGGCATCCGCCCGGCCGTGAACGCCGGCATCTCGGTGTCGCGCGTGGGTGGCGCGGCGCAGACCAAGATCATGAAGAAGCTGTCGGGCGGCATCCGCATCGCGCTCGCCCAGTACCGCGAGCTGGCGGCCTTCGCCCAGTTCGCCTCGGACCTGGACGACGCCACCCGCAAGCAGCTCGAGCGCGGCCAGCGCGTCACCGAGCTGATGAAGCAGAAGCAGTACGCGCCGATGTCGGTCGCCGACCAGTCGCTGTCCATCTACGCGGTGGACAAGGGCTACATGGACGACGTCGCGATCAGCAAGATCGGCGCCTTCGAGCAGGGCCTGCTGGCGCACTTCGCCAACAACGCCGGCGAGCTGATGGCGAAGATCAACGCCACCGGCGACTGGAACGACGACATCGAGGCCGCGTTCAAGAAGGGCATCGAAGAGTTCAAGGCCACCGGCAGCTGGTAAGGAAGAATCGACCATGGCAGGCGGACGCGAAATCAAGACGAAGATCAAGAGCGTGCAGAACACCCGCAAGGTGACGCGCGCGCTCGAGATGGTCTCGGCCTCCAAGATCCGCAAGGCGCAGGACCGGATGAAGGCCTCGCGGCCGTACGCGCGGGCGATGAAGCAGGTGATCGGCCACCTCGCCCAGGCGAACTCCGAGTTCCAGCACCCGTACCTGGTGCAGCGCGCGGAGACGAAGCGCGTCGGCTACATCATCGTCTCCTCCGACCGCGGCCTGGCCGGCGGCCTGAACAACAACCTGTTCCGCAAGCTGCTCGGCGAGATCCGCAAGTGGCACGACCAGGGCGTCGGCGTGGACGTGGTCACGATCGGGCAGAAGGCCAGCGTGTTCTTCCGCCGCATCAAGGTGGACATGCTGGCCTCGGTCACCCACCTGGGCGACCAGCCGCGGCTGGAGCAGCTGGTGGGCGTGGTCAAGGTGATGCTCGACGCCTACAGCGCCGGCACGGTCGACCGCGTGTTCCTCAGTTACAACGACTTCGTCAACACCATGACCCAGCGCGCGGCGTTCGACCAGCTGCTGCCGCTGCCCGCCGACGACGCGCCGGTGTCCTCGCACGACTGGGACTACCTGTACGAGCCGGACGCGGAGACCGTGCTGGGCGACGTGCTGACCCGCTACATCGAGTCGCTCGTGTACCAGTCGGTGCTGGAGAACGTGGCGTCGGAGCACGCGGCGCGCATGGTGGCGATGAAGGCGGCCAGCGACAACGCGACCAAGCTGATCGGCACGCTCAACCTCGTCTACAACAAGGCGCGGCAGGCGGCCATCACCCAGGAAATTTCCGAGATCGTCGGCGGCGCGGCCGCCGTCTGACGACGCAACCCATTTGTAGGCGCGGCGCGAGCCGCGATTCCGGCAGCAGAGATTCCAGAGGATCAGAGTGATGACCACCAACCAGGGCAAGATCGTCCAGATCATCGGCGCCGTCGTCGACGTCGAGTTCCCGCGCGAGAGCGTGCCGCAGGTGTACGACGCGCTGAAGGTGCAGGGCACCGACATCACGCTCGAGGTGCAGCAGCAGCTGGGCGACGGCGTGGTCCGCTCGATCGCGCTGGGCTCCACCGATGGCCTGCGCCGCAACCTGGTGGCGCAGAACACCGGCCGCGCGATCTCGGTGCCGGTGGGCACCGGCACGCTGGGCCGCATCATGGACGTGCTCGGCTCGCCGATCGACGAGGCCGGCCCGGTGCAGGCCTCCGACCATTGGGAAATCCATCGCGCCGCGCCGTCCTACGAGGAGCAGGCGGCGGCCAACGAGCTGCTGGAAACCGGCATCAAGGTCATCGACCTGATGTGCCCGTTCGCCAAGGGCGGCAAGGTCGGCCTGTTCGGCGGCGCCGGCGTGGGCAAGACCGTCAACATGATGGAACTGATCAACAACATCGCCAAGCAGCACTCGGGCCTGTCGGTGTTCGCCGGCGTGGGCGAGCGGACCCGCGAGGGCAACGACTTCTACCACGAGATGAAGGACTCCAACGTCCTCGACAAGGT
>DASWQG010000249.1:0-5601 GCA_036403775.1 Luteimonas sp. | reverse complement strand
GATGTCGGGGTGCGCGTCGGCGAGCTCGCGGATGGCCAGGCACACCTGGCGGAAGGGCTCGCCGAAGTTCTCGCGGCGATGCGCGGTCACCAGCACCAGCCGGCTGCCTTCCGGGATCGCGACTGGCAACGCCAGTTCGCGATCGGCGACCTGCAGCAGCGCATCGATGACCGTATTGCCCGTGACATGGATGGACGCCGGATCGAATCCTTCCGCGAGCAGGTTGTCGCGCGACTGCGCGGTCGGCGCGAAATGCCAGCGAGCCAGGCGCCCGGCGACGATGCGGTTCATTTCCTCGGGGAACGGGTTGTACAGGTCCCCGGTGCGCAGCCCGGCCTCGACATGGCCGAGCGGGATCCGCCGGTAGAACGCGGCCAGCGCAACGCTCATGACGGTGGTGGTGTCGCCCTGGGCGAGGATCGCGTCGGGGGCTTCCTCCGCCAGCACGCCATCCAGGCGCAGCAACAGGCGGGCGGTCAACTCGGCCAGCGCCTGCCCGGGTTGCATGATGTCGAGGTCGATGTCCGGGACCAGGCCGAAGGCGGCGAGCACCTGGTCGAGCATCTGGCGGTGCTGCGCGGTGGCCAGGATGCGCACGTCGGCCCAGGGTTCCTGGCGCAGCGCCAGCACCACCGGTGCCATCTTGATCGCCTCCGGGCGGGTGCCGATGGCGACGAGGAGCCGCTTGCGCTGAGGCTGGCGCGGGTCGCCCGCTGGGGTCACCGCAGCGCCTCTGCGAGGTCCGCCTCCAGGTCGCCCACGTCCTCGACGCCGACGCTGAGGCGCACCAGGTTGTCGCCGATCCCGAGCGCGGCGCGGCGCTCCGGCGGAACCGAGGCGTGCGTCATCACCGCCGGATGGTTCACCAGGCTTTCGACGCCTCCCAAGGATTCGGCCAGGGCGAACAACCGCGTGCGCTCGCAGAAGCGCTGCGCCGCCTCGAAGCCGCCCTTGAGGAAGATCGAGACCATGCCGCCGAAGCCGTCCATCTGTCGCGCGGCCAGCGCGTGCTGCGGGTGCGATGCCAGGCCCGGGTAGACGACGCGCTCGATCGCCGGATGCGCTTCCAGCCACCGTGCCAGCGCGAGCGCGTTGTCGCAGTGCGCGCGCATGCGCAGGTGCAGCGTCTTCAGCCCGCGCAGCGCGAGGAAGCTGTCGAACGGGCCCTGCACGGCGCCGACCGAGTTCTGCAGGAAGGCCATCTTCTCCGCAAGCCCGGCGTCGTCGCCGACCACGGCCATGCCGCCGACGATGTCGGAGTGGCCATTGAGGTATTTCGTCGCCGAGTGCATGACGATGTGCGCGCCGTGCTCGAGCGGGCGCTGCACCATCGGCGAGCAGAACGTGTTGTCGGCGACGACGATCAATCCGCGCTTGCGCGCAAGCTCGGCGATCCGCGCGATTTCCACGATCTTCAGCAGCGGATTGGTCGGCGTCTCGATCCAGACCATCCGCGTTTCGGGTCGGATCGCCGCCTCGAACGCGGCGGGGTCCGACAGGTCCACCCAGCTGAAATCGAGTCCGGCACTGCGCCGGCGGACGCGTTCGAACAACCGGTACGTGCCGCCGTAGACGTCGTCCATCGCGACCACGTGGCTGCCGCTGTCCAGCAGTTCCAGGATGGTCGAGGTGGCGGCCAGGCCCGAGGCGAAGGCGAAGCCCCGCGTGCCGCCTTCCAGCGCCGCGACGCAACGTTCATAGGCGAAGCGGGTGGGGTTGTGGCTGCGCGAGTACTCGAAGCCCTGGTGCTGGCCCGGGCTGGACTGCACGTAGGTGGAGGTGGCGTAGATCGGCGTCATCACCGCGCCGGTGCTGGGGTCCGGAGCCTGCCCCGCGTGGATGGCGCGGGTGCCCAGCGCGTGCCGGCGCGGATCGTGGTCGTTGGCAGTCACGTGCGGCTCCGACGGGAAAATATCCGGCTGATTTTAGCATCGGCGGGCAGGCGGACGTCCCGCCAGGGACGCTCGATCGCCAGGAACGACGCCATGGAGACCAGCAGCGTCGCGGCGAATACCCACCAGCCCGCCAGCGGCCAGTCGCGCACGCCGAAGGCGCGCAATCCATAGAGCACGGGCATGTGCCAGAGGTAGGCGCTGAAGCTGACGACCCCGAGCAGCCGCATCGGCGCCCATGCGAACGGTGCACGCATCCAGCCGGGCCCGTGCAGCACGGCCAGCAGCAGCGTGGCCCAGGTCACGCCGAAGAAGACGAACCAGGTGTGGTTGAGCTTGTTGTCGACCTCGCCGCCGGCCAGGACTGCCCAGCTTTCGGGCATCGTCGCCAGGAAGGCGGCCAGGGCGAAGCCGCCCGCGAACCCCCAGGCCCGCTTCCCCGTCGCGCCCCTGCCGATGCGCAGGTCCACGGCGGCGGCGGCGCCGCCGCACAGGAACAACGGCAGGTAGGGGCCGAGCCGCACGTCGTTCGTGCCCGTGGCGCCCGGTGGCCATGCCCAGCTGGCCAGCGCGAGCGCAAGCAGCATCACCCCCGCCTGCGCGGCCAACGGCCACCGGCGCCACGCCATCCAGGCCAGTCCGAGCGCCATCAACGGCAGCCAGAGGTAGAACTTGAACTCGACGGGGACGCTCCACAGCACGCTGGCGCCATCGCGCAGCGCCAGGTGCCGCAACAGCGCCGCGGTGTCAAGCTGGAAGTGCCACCACGCGACGCCGGCCCGGGTCAGCGCCCACGAGAGCAACAGCACGACGAGGTACAGCGGCCAGATGCGCAGGATGCGGCGCAGGGCATAGGCCGACCAGAGGCGGCCGTCGGCGAACTGCGCCGGGGCACGCTCCAGCAGCAGGCGCGTGAGCAGGAACGCGCTCAGCACGAAGAACAGGTAGACGCCGCTCTTGCCGATGCCGCCGACCGGCAAGCCGGGCAGCAGCCCGAAACCGAGCAGCGACAGGTGGGAGGCGATCACGATCAGCACGGCCAGGCCGCGCAGGCCGTCGAGGGCGTCGTAGTGCTGCTGGCGAGTGCGCGGCCTGCCCAGGAACAGGTGCGCGAGGCGGGTCGGCATGGGCGCACTATACGGCGCGAGTCGCTATCCTCGACAGCCATCCCGCCGCCGGAGCCGCCGTGCCCACGCCACCGATCCTGATCCTGGGCATGCACCGCAGCGGCACCAGTTGCCTGGCCGGAAGCCTGCAGCAACGCGGCCTGTTCCTCGGCGAGGTCTACGAATCGCGCCCCTACAACCGAAAGGGCAACCGCGAGAACCAGCAGATCATGGACCTCAACGACGCGGTGCTGGCGGCCAGCGGCGGCGCCTGGGACCGGCCGCCGGGGCGCCTGTCGTGGGACGATGGCATGGCGGCCACTCGCGACGGCATCGTCGCCGCGCTGGGCGCGGGCAGCGCCGGCGCGGCCTGGGGCTTCAAGGACCCGCGCACGCTGCTGACCCTCGGATTCTGGCGGGAGCGGCTGGCCGATGCGCGCATGGTCGGCACCTGCCGCCATCCGGCCCGGGTCGCGCGTTCGCTGACGGCGCGCGACCCGGCGATGGCGTGGTCCGTGGCGCTGGACCTGTGGCTGGCCTACAACGAGCGGCTGCTCGCCGTGCACGCGGCGACCCCGTTCCCGCTGGTCGATTTCGACACGTCCCCCGGGCGCTACGTCGCCACCGTGGATGCACTGGCAGGCGCGCTGGGCCTGCCCGGCAACGCGGCCGCGGAGGACGAATTCTTCGAGCCCGGATTGCGCACCGATGCTTCGCCGGAAGGCCGCGACATCCCCGCCGCGCACCTGGCGGCGCATGCCGCCCTGCTGCACGAGGCGGCAAGGTGGCGCACGTGAGCGCGATGCCGCGGTTGAGCGTGATCGTCGTCTTCCACGAGATGCGGCGCGAGGCCGCGCGCACCCTGCGCACGCTCACCGTGCCTTACCAGCGCGGCATCGACGCGGCCGACGTGGAAGTCATCGCCGTGGACAACGGTTCGCGCGCGCCCTTGCGCCGCGACGACGTCGACGCCGTGTCCGCGGACATCCGCCTGCTGCAGGCGCCGGCCGGCAATCCCTCGCCGTGCGCGGCGATCAACCTGGCGGCGTCGCGCGCGCGCGGCGAGTTCGTCATGGTCTGCATCGACGGCGCGCGCATGCTCTCGCCGGGCGTGCTGCGCCATGCGCTCGCCGCGCTGCGATCGCACCGGCATCCGTTCGTGTACACGCTGGGCATGCACCTCGGGCCGAAGCCGCAGAACGAATCCATGCTCGAAGGCTACGACCAGTCGGTCGAGGACGCGCTGCTGGACCGCGTGCCCTGGCAGGAGGACGGCTACCGCCTGTTCGAGGTCTCGAGCCTGGCGTACTCGTCCGGCGAGGGGTATTTCGGCCAGCTGTCGGAGAGCAACTGCTTCGCATTGCGGCGCGACGACTTCCTCGCACTTGGCGGCATGGACGAAGCCTTCGCCAGCGCCGGCGGCGGACTGGTCAACCTGGATTTCTTCAACCGGGCGCACCAGCTTCCGGGCGTCGTCCCGGTGATGCTGCTGGGGGAAGCGACCTTCCACCAGTTCCATGGCGGCGTCGCCACCAACGTGCCGCGCGCCGAACACCCCTGGGCGCGGATGGCGGCGGAGTACGAAGCGATCCGCGGGAAGCCCTATGCGAACGAGGCCACGCGCCCCGATTACGCCGGTTGGCTTTCGCCGCGCTACCACGCCGCGCTGATGCCCTGATCGTCCCGCGCCGCAGGCACAAAAAAAGAGGCCCGCCGAAGCGGGCCTCTTCCGTGTTGCAGGTAACGCTTCGGGCTTAGTTGGTGCCCGGGCGCACCATCACGTGGTTGCTCAGCGAACCGGCAACCGGATTCACGATCTGGTACAGACCCTGGATCTGGTTGTTCGGCGCCGCGACGTTCAGGTTGATCGTGCCGCGGTTCTGGCTGAAGGTCACGATGTCGGCCAGGTCGATCACGACCGTGCCGTTCGCCGGGACCGTACCCGTCGACGGGGCGATGGTGCCCGTGCGGCCGGTTTCGGTCATCAGCTCCATCGAGTAGGCGCGATCCACGGCGCCCGTGTTGGTGATGGCGATGCGGCTCAGCCAGCCGGCCGGCAGCTGCACCAGCGGCGCCTGCAGCTGGGTACCGTTGCGGGTGATCTCGCCCACGGTGTCAGAACGATCGCTGGTTTCATAGCCGACGTTGGTCGACACATCGAGGGTCGCGGTGTAGCTCGACTCCTGGATGGCAGCCAGACCGGTCTCGTTGTACACCAGCACACCATTCAGGCCGACGGCCGGGATGTCGGTCGTGTAGCCCCACGCGGCGGAGTCGTCGGTCGTGGCGATGGTGCCGGGCACGCCGGCCCACGTCAGGCTGGCGGCGGCAGTGAGATCGCCGTCGATGATCACGGTGGTGTCGGCATCGAAGATGTCGGCCAGGGGGATGTCCAGGTTGTCCTTGTCCAGCACGCCCGGGACGGCCTCGAACTGCAGGGCGCCGAACTGGCCGGTACCCACGAAGCCGAAGTACGCACCCAGCGGATCCTCGACGTCGGCGACGGCTTCACCGTCGGTGCCGGCGAAGACGTAACCCGACGGACGGGTGATCCACACCTTGTAGCCGTCGGTGCCCGAGTCGATGACCAGGCCGTCCGGACC
>DASWQG010000248.1:0-5014 GCA_036403775.1 Luteimonas sp. | reverse complement strand
GGCGAGGCCGAACAGCAGCCCGATCAGCGCGCCGATCCCGCCCACCAGAAGGGCTTGGCCCAGCAACCAGGCGACACCGCCGGCGGCGCCCGCGCCCAGCACGCCGCGGATCGGCCGCGGCGCGCGCCCGAACAGGCCGCGCGCCACCTGGGCGACGAGGAAGGCGGCAAACAGGGCGAACAGCCAGTTGCCGCCGCCGCGCGGCCCCGGCCGGGCATCGGCCATCGGTTCCGGCAGGGCCTCGCCCTCGACCAGCTTCGCCAGCACCGACGTGGCGTCGAGCAATCCACCACCGTAATCGCCGGCGCGGAACTTCGGCGCCATGTATTCCTGGATCACGCGCGCGGCGGTCGCATCCGGGATCGCGCCCTCCAGCCCGTATCCGGGCTGGATGCGCGCGCGGCGGTCGTCCTTCGCCACCAGCACCAGCACGCCGTCGTCCACCTCCGGGCGTCCCAGCTTCCACTGGTCGTAGACCCGCTGGGCATAGGCGGCGATGTCCTCGGGTTGCGTGGTGGACACGACCAGCACCTGCAACTGGCTGCCCTTGCGCTGCCGCAGCCCGAGCGCCTGCGTTTCCAGCGCCTGCCGCGTGGCGCCGTCCAGCGTGCCGGTGGTGTCCACCACCGGCGAATCCAGCGGCGGGATCGGCTGCAGCGCCTGGGCACGCGCGCCGCCGGGCAGCAGCACGAGCCACAGCGCCAGCGCGCCAAGCCACGCGGCGAACCGCGGTGCGGGCATTACTGCGCCTGCGGCTGCGGTTGCGCCTGCGGCTGGGGTTGCTGCTGCGGCGCGGCCGGCGCCGCCGGCTGGCCGAAATCGACCTGCGGCGCCTCCTGGATCTGCTGCAGGTTGTCCACGGTGAAATTCGGCTTGGTGTCGTAGCCGAACACCATCGCCGTCAGGTTCACCGGAAAGCGCCGGATGTAGGTGTTGTAGTCCTGCACGCGCTCGATGTAGCGCTGGCGCTCGACGGTGATCCGGTTCTCGGTCCCTTCCAGCTGCGCCTGCAGCTGCAGGAAGTTCTGGTCGGCCTTGAGCTGCGGGTAGTTCTCGCTGACCAGCAGCAGCCGGCCGATCGCGCTCTGCAGCTGGCCTTGCGCGGCCTGGAACTGCTGCAGCGAGGCCGGGTCGTCGGCGTTGACGTTGATGCTGCCCACGCGCGAGCGCGCCTCGGCGACTTCGGTGAACACCCGCTCCTCGTGGCTGGCGTAGCCCTTCACCGTGGCGACGAGGTTGGGCACCAGGTCGGCGCGGCGCTTGTAGACGTTGACCACCTGCGACCAGGCGGCGTCCACGGCCTCGTCCTTCTCCTGGATGGTGTTGTAGCCGCAGCCGCTCAGCAGCGAGGCGAGGACCAGCACGACGAGGATGCGCATCGGGGGCTCCGTGCCGCGCCGGGACGGGCGGCGTGCGCGGCCATTCCAGCACCGCGCGCGTGAAGGCGCAAACGAGGCGTCAGTGGCCGCCGGACCGGCGCAGGCGGGCGCGGCGCTTGGCCCACAGGTTCAGGCCCTCGACCGCCGCGGAGAAGCCCATCGAGCCGTAGATGTAGCCCTTGGGCACGTGGATCTCCAGGCCCTCGACCACCAGGTAGGCGCCGATCAGCACGATGAAGGCCAGCGCCAGCATCTTGATGGTCGGGTTGTTGTCGATGAAGCGCCCCAGCGGCTGCGCGGCCAGCAGCATCACCGCGACCGCCAGCAGGATCGCCGCGACCATCACCGGCACGTACTGGTCGGCCATGCCCACGGCCGCGATCACCGAATCCAGCGAGAAGACGATGTCGATGACCGCGATCTGCGCGATCACCGCGCCGAACGAGGTGGCCGGCTTCGTGTGGATATCCTCGGACTCCGGCTCGCCCGCGACCTGGTCGCGGATCTCCGCCACGCCCTTGAACACCAGGAAGATGCCGCCCAGCAGCAGCACGAGGTCGCGCACCGAGAAGCCGTGGCCGAAGACCGTGAACAGGTCCTCCTTCATGTGCGCCAGGTAGGCCAGCGTCAGCAGCAGCGCGACGCGGGTGATGCACGCGGCGGCGATGCCGAACCTGCGCGCGCGCTCGCGCGTGGCGGGCGGCAGGCGGCTCACCGCGATCGAGATGAACACCAGGTTGTCGATGCCCAGGACGATCTCGATCGAGCTGAGGGTGACCAGCAGGATCCAGGTCTGCGGGTCGGCAAGCATTTCGAGCGTCATCGGGTAATCGTCATTCCGTGCGGGGGTTGCGGCGGGGGAGCCAGGCCGGGACTACGGGGAGGGCAAGTGGCGCGCTTCAGTAGTATCGCGGGCCGAGGATCACGACCCAGGTGAACACGACGTTGGCCATGAGCACGAACACCGCCGCCGAACCCATGTCCTTGGCCCGGCCGGAGAGTTCATGGTGCTCCGGGCCGTAACGCTCGATGACCGCCTCGATCGACGAGTTCAGCAGCTCCACCGCCATGACCAGCAGGCAGCTGCCCACGAGCAGAACGCGCTCCACGGGGGATTGCCCCAGCCACATGCCCATCGGACCGAGGATCGCGAACAGGTAGACCTCGAGCCGGAACGAGGACTCGTGCAACCACGCCGCCTTCAGCCCCTGCAGGGACCAGCGGGTGGCCAGGAGGATGCGGGCGGGGTGGCGCGGCAGGTGTCCGAATTCGTCGGCCATCCGCTCATTTTGCCACGGGGGTCGGCTGCCGGGGACGGAAAGCCTCCGGCCATGGGCCGGATCTACTGCCGCAGGGCCTCGATGGGGTCCAGGCGGCTGGCCTTGCGGGCGGGGTAATAGCCGAAGAACAGGCCGGTCCCGATCGAGAAGGCCGCCGCCAGGGCCACGACCTGCGCGTCCAGCGCCACGGGCAATTCGCTGAAGCGGCCGACCAGCAGCGCGCCGGCGGTCCCGATCAGGATGCCGATCACGCCACCGATCAGCGAGATCAGCATCGCCTCGGCCAGGAACTGGCGCCGCACGTCCGAGGGCGCCGCGCCCACGGCGAGCCGCAGGCCGATCTCGCGGATGCGTTCGGTCACGGACACCAGCATGATGTTCATGATGCCGATGCCGCCGATCACCAGGCAGATGGTCGCCACCGCGCCGAGCAGCTTGGACATCAGGTTGGTGGTCGCGGTGCGCGTCGCCACGATCTCGCTGATGTTGCGCACGCGGAAGTCGTCCTCCTCGCCGGGGCGGATCTGGTGGCGCTGGCGCAGCAGGCCCTCGACGGCGGTCTGCACGTAGCCCAGGTCGCCGGCGTCGGCCACGGTGAGCGCGACCTGCATCACGGCGCCCGGCGGCAGGCCCATGGTGCCCATCAGGCGCCGGCGCGCCGTTTCCAGCGGCACCATCACCACGTCGTCCTGGTCCTGGCCGAAACCGCCCTGCCCCTTCGGCGCGAGCGTGCCGACCACGGTGAACGGCACGCGGCCCAGGCGGATGGTCTCGCCGATGCCGCTGTCCTCGCCGAACAGCGTGCGGCGCACGGTGTCGCCCAGCACCACCTGCTTGGCGGCGCCGCCGTAGGCCTGCGGATCGAACAGCGTGCCCTCGGCGACCTTCCAGTCGTTGATCGCGAACCAGTCCGGCTGCACGCCCTGCCAGCTCGTCGAAGTGTTGTTCTCCGCGTACACCACCTGGGTGTTGCCGCGCAGCGCGCCGGCGACGTACTGCACCTCCGGCACCTCGTCGCGGATCGCGGCGACGTCGTCGTCGGTGAGGGTGTAGAAGCTGCCGCCGGCCTGGCGCGCGCCGCCCGGGCCACGCTGCGAGCCCGGGGAAATGTCCAGCCGCTGCGAGCCCAGGCCCGAGACCAGCTTGTCGATCTCGCGTTGCGTGCCCTGGCCGACCGAGACCATCACGATCACCGCGGCGATGCCGATGATCACGCCCAGCGAAGTCAGCGCGCTGCGCATCCAGTTGCCGCGCAGGGCGAAGGCCGCCGTGCGCAGGACGTCGAGCAGGGTCATGGCACCGCTCCTTGCGCGTGCAGCGCGCCGTCGTGCATCTCGTAGGTGCGGTCGGCATGCGCCGCCACGCCGGGATCGTGGGTGATCAGCACCACCGTGTGGTCGTCCTCGCGCAGCTGCTTGAACAGCGCCAGGATCTCCTCGCCGGTGCGCGAATCCAGCGCGCCCGTGGGCTCGTCCGCCAGCAGCATCGGCGGGCGGTTGACCAGCGCGCGCGCGATCGCCACGCGCTGCTGCTGGCCGCCGGACATCTCGCTCGGACGGTGGCCCGTGCGGTCGCCCAGGCCCACCGCCTCCAGCGCCGCGCGCGCGCGGTCCAGCCGCTCGTCGTGGGGCACCCGCGCGTAGCCCAGCGGCATCGCGACGTTGTGCAGCGCGTCCATCCGCGGCAGCAGGTGGAAGCCCTGGAAGACGAAGCCGATCTTGTCGCGGCGCAGGCCCGCCAGGTCCTCGGCGTCGAGCGTGGAGACGTCCACGCCATCGCAGGCGTAGGTGCCGCTGCTGGGCGTGTCCAGGCAGCCGAGCAGGTTCATCAGCGTGGACTTGCCCGAGCCGGAAGGGCCCATGATCGCGACGAACGCGCCGCGCTCGATGTCGAGGTCCACGCCGCGCAGCGCGACGACCTCGGCGGCCGTGCCGGGCGCGTACACCTTGCCCAGCCCGCGCGTGCGGATCACCGGTTTGCGCGGATCCCTCATTGCGCGGCGCGCTCGCCGGTCACCACGACGTCGCCCGCCTCCACCCCGCCACCCGAGATCTCGGTGTCGCTGCCGTCGGTGGCGCCGACCCGCACCATCACCCGTTGCGGCCGCCCGTCGACGAGCTTCCACAGCGGCGCGCGCGTGGCGCCCACGAGCCCGGCCAGCGCCTGGTCCCAGTCCGCCCGCTGCGCCTCGGACAGGCTGGCACGGAACGCGGCGAAATCCTGCTGCATGCGTTCGCGCATCCGCTGGCGGAACTGCGCCTGCATCGCGCCGGAGCCGCCGTGGCCGCCCCCGGCGCGGAAGCCGCCGCCCCCGCCGAACAGGCGGTTGCCGCCCTCGGCCGACGGCGCGGCCTG
>DASWQG010000247.1:0-3751 GCA_036403775.1 Luteimonas sp. | reverse complement strand
GGCCGGCTGCGCCGCGGCGACGGACGCCGACGACGCCACCGGGGCGCCGGCCGACGACGCGGCCGCGACGGTCGATGCCGCTGACGGCACCGAAGCGGGCGCGGAGGCGGAGCAGGGCAACCAGCCGCGCGCGCCGCTGGCCGCGGCCGCGGGCGAACCGCTCACCGGCCTGGAGCTGCTCGGCCCGGTGCAGTACCTGCGCACCGAAGGCGGCCGCGCCTCGACCGCGACCTACCGCGGCTACATGGCGGAGCTGGAGAACGTCCGCGACGCGCTGCGCGCCTGGACGCTGACCCAGGGCGAGGAAGCGATCGGTCGTCCGTTCGAGGTCTACAAGAACGGCATCGACAAGGCGTTCACCGCCGAAGGCGAGTACGACGTCTACTGGATGATCAAGTAAGGGCACGGGCACCCGCCCGATGCCCCGGTACGCGCGCGGCTTCGATACCGGAGCCGCGTTCGCGTATCTGGAGAAGCGGGATCGCAAGCTGGGCGCGTGGATGCGCCGGCTCGGGCCCATCGACGCGGACCCGCGCTGGCGCAAGCCGTTCGACCCGGTGGACGCGCTGGCCCGCGCGATCCTCTACCAGCAGCTGAGCGGCAAGGCCGCGGCCACGATCGTCGGCCGGATCGAGGCGGCCATCGGCAGCGACCGCTTCCATTGCGACACGCTGTCGCGCATCGACGACGCGGGGCTGCGCGCCTGCGGCGCCTCCGGCAACAAGACCCTGGCGCTGCGCGACCTGGCGCGGCGCGAGCAGGCGGGGGAGATCCCGGACCTGCGGCGCATGTCCACGATGGACGAGGACGCGATCGTCGCGGCCCTGGTGCCGATCCGCGGCATCGGCCGCTGGACGGTGGAGATGATGCTGATGTTCCGCCTCGGCCGGCCGGACGTGCTGCCCGTCGACGACCTGGGCATCCGCAAGGGCGCGCAGGTGGTGGACAAGGCGATCGAGATGCCCAAGCCCAGGGCGTTGGCCGAACGCGGCGAGCGTTGGGGTCCGTACCGCACCTACGCCAGCCTGTACCTGTGGCGCATCGCCGACCAGGCCTCCGCGGCCAGGACGCCGGTCAAGCGCTCCCAGGAATGATTGACAAGCCGCGCCCGCAACTCCAAAATGCGCGGCTCGCACCTGCCCAGGTGGCGGAATTGGTAGACGCACTAGTTTCAGGTACTAGCGGGTAAAACCGTGGAGGTTCGAGTCCTCTCCTGGGCACCAGATCCAAGGAAACCCCCGACGCGAGTCCGGGGGTTTTTTGTTGCCCGGGCGCCGCATCCGCCCCGCGCCACGCGAGGCACTTGCCGGCGATAGAGTAGGGCCATGACGCAACGCCCGGCACTGCCGCGAGGGAGGGATCGGTGAGCACCACGACAGGGCTGCTGTTCCGGCAGCTGTTCGAGCCGGTGTCGTCCACCTACACCTATCTCCTTGGCTGCCCGGAAACCGGAGAAGCCGTACTTGTGGACCCGGTGCTGCCGGCGTGGCAACGCGACCTGGAGGTCGTGAATTCGCTGGGCCTGCGCCTGGCGGCGACCATCGACACCCACATCCACGCCGACCACCTGACTTCCGCCGCGCTGCTCAAGCGCGAATCCGGCAGCCGGATCGCGGTCGCGGCGCTGGATGCGCTGCCCTGCGCCGACATCGGCATCGAGGACGGCGTTCCGCTGCGCTTCGGCAGCCTGCGCCTGGATCCGATCCACACGCCAGGGCACACCGAACACCATTTCGCCCTGCATTGCGGCGACCGGGTCTTCACCGGCGACGCGTTGCTGATCGACGGCTGCGGGCGCACCGACTTCCAGGGTGGCGATGCGGCGATGCTCTACCACAGCGTGCGCGACAAGTTGTTCGCGCTTTCCGGCGAAACGCTGGTGTACCCCGCGCACGACTACCAGGGCCGGTGGGTTTCCAGCATCGCCCAGGAGCGCCAGCGCAACCCGCGCCTGGGCGGCGACCGCACGGTGGAAGAGTTCGTTGCGCTGATGGCCGCGCTGGACCTGCCGTACCCGAAGTTCATCGACTACGCCGTGCCCGGCAACCTGCAATGCGGCGTGTGCCCGCCGGGCCTGCCGGAGCACCTGCGCGCGTATTGCGAGCCGGTGGCCAGCGCGCCGATGGGCCGGAGCCCGCAGGGTTGAACCGCCTGCCGCGTCCGCGGCGGCGGCGACGGTCCCTGCACGGGCGCGGTGTACCATCGCCGCGATGAAGAAGAACGCCAGGAAGGGCGGCCAGCGCAAGGCGCTGCCGGGATGGATGCCGGAGCCGCCGCCGGAACCGCGCGGTGCGCGGAAGCAGCCTGCGAAGCAGGCGTCGAAGGGCAAGGCCGCGCCGGCGAAGGGGCGCCGCGCGCCCGCGCGCGCGCCCACGCATGATCCGCAGGCCGACCGCGAGGCGGGGCGCTACGAGAACCCGATCGCCAGCCGGGAAATGATCCTCCAGGTGCTGGCCGCGCACGACGGGCCGATGGATGCGCAGGCGCTCGCGGAGAAGCTCGCCCTCACCGAGCCGGACCGGTTCGACGCGCTCGGCAAGCGCCTGTCGGCGATGCTGCGCGACGGCCAGCTGCTGCAGAACCGCCGCGGCGGCTTCGTCCCCGCCGAGCGCGCGGACCTGATCGCCGGCACGGTCATCGCCAACCCCGACGGTTTCGGTTTCCTGCGCCCGGAGAGCGGCGAGGGCGACGACCTGTTCCTGCCGCCCTACGAAATGCGCAAGGTGCTGCATGGCGACCGCGTGCTCGCCAGCGTCACCGGCGTGGACCGGCGCGGCCGCCGCGAGGGCGTGATCGTCGAGGTGCTGGAACGCCGGCTCAACCGCCTGATCGGGCGGCTCATCGTCGAGGCCGGCATCAGCTACGTCGAACCTGACGATCGCCGCATCCAGCGCAACGTGCTGATCCCGCCGGGCGAAGGCCACGGCGCGAAGCCCGGGCAACTGGTGGTGGCGGAAATCGTGCAGGCGCCCGATGCGCGCCGGCCGCCGATCGGCAAGGTGCTCGCGGTCCTCGGCGACAAGCTCACCGCGTCGCTGGCGGTGGAGGCGGCGATCCACGGCCACGAGATTCCGTTCGAGTTCCCGCCCGAAGTGCACGCGCAGGCGACCGCGGTGCCGCTCGAGGTCCGCGAATCCGACATCCACGGCCGTGTCGACCTGCGCCAGGTGCCGCTGCTCACGATCGACGGCGAGGACGCCAAGGATTTCGACGACGCGGTCTGGTGCGAGCCCAACCGCGACGGCTTCCGGCTGATCGTCGCCATCGCCGACGTGTCGCATTACGTGCGCCCGGGGACCCCGCTGGACGAGGAGGCGCAGAAGCGCGCCACCTCGGTGTACTTCCCCGGCTTCGTCGTGCCGATGCTGCCCGAGACGCTGTCCAACGGCATCTGTTCGCTGAACCCGCGCGTCGACCGCCTCTGTTTCGTCTGCGACATGCAGGTCGGGCGCGACGGCATCCCCACCGGGGCGAAGTTCTACGAAGCGGTGATGAACTCGCACGTGCGCCTGACGTACACCCAGGTCTGGAACGCGGTGGGCGAGGGCATTCCCGACGAGGACCGCGACGCGGCGCTCGCGAAGATCGGCCCCTTGCTGCCGCAGGTGCAGCGCCTGCACCAGCTGTACCGGGTCCTCGACAAGGCTCGCGCGAAGCGCGGCGCCATCGAGTTCGAGACCAGCGAGGTGCGGTTCGTGCTCGGCCCGCAGGGCGAGGTGACCCAGGCGGGCATGATCCAGCGCAACGACGC
>DASWQG010000246.1:0-4778 GCA_036403775.1 Luteimonas sp. | reverse complement strand
CGGGGGCTCGCGCACGCTGCCACGCAAGGCGGCGACGCGGTCGCCATCGCGCACCGCGGACCAGCACGCCACCGCGCCGGCACGCGCCGCCTGCACCGACTTGACGCGCACGCGTGTGCCGAAATACAGCGCGGGCGCGGTGTCGGCCACCAGCAGTGTCAGCCGCTCGCGCTCGGCCTGGTAGAGCTTGGTGTGGGCCTTGCCGCTGCGCGCGGTGACCCGCCAGTCGATGTGGCGCACGTCGTCGCCGATGGCGTACTCGCGCGACTCCGCGTATTCCATGCCGCGGCCGCGCTGCGGCGACGGTGCCTGTCCGCTCGTGCCGAACCGTCCCTTGCGCGGCGGACGCCGCCCCTGGGCCGTCGCACGCAGCGCGACCAGCTCCCGCAGCGACGGTTGCACGCCGTCGCCGCGCATCAGGGCAGCGGCACCCGCGCCAGCAATTCGGCGACCAGGCGGTCGCCATCCCAGCCTTCGGCGGTGGCCTCGTAGCTGGGCAGGATCCGGTGGCGGAGCACGTCGGGCGCGACCGCGCGCACGTCGTCGGGCGTGACGAAGACGCGGCCGGCGAGCCAGGCGCGAGCCCGGGCGCAACGCTCCAGCGCGATCGAGCCGCGCGGGCTCGCGCCCCAGGCAATGCGGCGCGCCAGCGAGGCGTCGTAGCGCGACGCGTCCCGCGAGGCCAGCACCAGTTCGACCAGGTAGCGCTCCAGCTGCGGCGCGACGTGCCGGTCGAGCACGGCCCGGCGCGCCGCGAAAACATCGTCCAGCGGCATGCGCGCGGGCGCCGGCGCGTGCTGCGCGCCTTCGCGCGCGCGCTCGCGCGCCAGCCGCAGGATCTCGGCCTCCACGGCGGCATCCGGGTAGCCGATGCGCAGGTACATCAGGAACCGGTCCAGTTGCGCCTCGGGTAGCGGGAAGGTCCCTTCCTGCTCGATCGGATTCTGCGTCGCCATCACCAGGAACAGCGCCGGCAGTGGATAGGTGTGGCGTCCGATGGTGACCTGGCGCTCGCCCATCGCCTCCAGCAGGGCCGACTGCACCTTGGCCGGCGCGCGGTTGATCTCGTCGGCGAGCAGCAGCGAGTGGAACACCGGGCCGGGCTGGAACTCGAAGCGTCCGTCCTGCGGGCGCCAGACCTCGGTGCCGGTCAGGTCGGCGGGCAGCAGGTCCGGGGTAAACTGCAGGCGCGCGAAGTCGGCATCCAGCCGCGCCGCAAGCGCGCGGATCGCGCTGGTCTTGGCCAGGCCCGGCGCGCCCTCGACCAGCAGGTGGCCGTCGGCGAGCAGCGCGATGAGCAGGCGTTCGACCAGCGCCGCCTGGCCGACGATCTCGGTCGCCAGGCTGTCGCGCAGGTCGCGGAAGGCGCCGTGCAGGCGCGTGGTGTCGGGGGCGTGGCTGTCCATGGGTCGATTCTGACCCCGCCAGCATGCGAATGGTTCAGTGCACGGTCCGCGAAAACGGCGAAGGGGCCCGCGGGCCCCTTCGCTGCACCGCCGCGCGGGCGCGGCTCAGCGCTGCGGGCGTTGCGCGACGCGGATGACCTTCGGCGTCACCATCACCAGCAGTTCCGCCTTGCTCTTGGTGCGGCCGCGCTTCTTGAACAGGTTGCCGAGCACCGGCAGGTCGGCGAGGAACGGCACCTTCGACAGGTCCTGCTGGTCCTTGAACTCGTAGACGCCGCCGATCACCACGGTCTGCCCGTCGTCCACCAGCACCGAGGTGGTGACCTGGCGCGTCGCGAGCTGCGGCACCTGGCCGACGCCGGTATTGACGAAGCCGGACAGGTCGTCCTTCTGCACGTCCATGTTCAGGAAGACGCGGCCGTCGGCGGTGATCGTCGGGGTGACCTTCAGCTGCAGGATCGCGTCCTTGAACTGGACGTTGGGCAGGTTGCCCTGCTGGCCGCCGGTGGTGGTCAGGTAGCCGATCTGGTCGCCCTGCTTGATCACCGCTTCCTTCTGGTTGCTGGTGACGATGCGCGGGTTGGAGATGATCTCGCCGCGCCCCTCCACCTGCATCGCCGACAGTTCCACGTCGAGCATGTGCCCGGCGTTGAGGATCGACAGCGCCAGCGCGCCCGAGCCGCCCGCCAGCGTGCTCGGCAGGTTGGTGATCAGGCCGCGGGTGATCTCGAACGGCGGGGTCTGGTCCTCGCCGGGCTCGCCGGTCAGGTCGTCGATGGCGTCCTGGCGCGACTGCGCGTTGCCCTGCGAGGCGTCGAGGTTGCCGCCGAAGCCCACCGTGCTGCGGTCGCCCGGCTTGCCGCTGGCGCCGCTGATGCCGAAGCGCGCGCCGAGCTCGCGGGCGAACGCTTCGTTGGCGACCACGATGCGCGCCTCGATCACCACCTGGTCGACCGGCTTGTCGAGCTGGTTCACCAGGTCGCGGATCGCGGCCACGCGCTGCGGGATGTCGATCACCAGCAGGGTGTTGGTGCGCTGGTCGAAGCTCAGGCTGCCGCGCGAGGACAGGAAGCCGCTGCCCTGGCTGGCGTTGTCGCCGCTGCCGCCGCGCCCGCCCTTGCTGCCCTCGGTGAGCAGGTTGGCGATGTCCTCGGCGCTGCCGTAGCTGATCGGGATGTACTCGGTGATCAGCTCGGCGTTGTTCTCCGTGGCCATGCGCGCGGCCTGCTGGTCGGCCTCGTACTTGGCGATCTCCGCCTGCGGCGCGATCCACACCACGTTGCCGTTGCGGCGCTTGTCCAGGCCCTTGGCGCGCAGGACGATGTCCAGCGCCTGGTCCCACGGCACGTTGACCAGGCGCAGGGTCACGTTGCCGGTGACCGTGTCGGAGGCGACGAGGTTGATGCCCTCCTCTTCCGCGATCAGCTGCAGCACCGTGCGCACGGGCACGTCCTGGAAGTTGAAGGTCACCGGCCGGCCGGTATAGGTGCGATCGGCCTGCGCGGCGGTCGCCGCGACCGTCGGCGTGCCCGCGGCGGTGGCGCCGGGTGCGCGGCTGGCCGCCGGCACGACCTCGACGATGTAGTCGGTGCCGCTCTGGTAGGCCATGGATTCGAAGCCGCCGCGGGTGCTCAGCACGATCCGGGCGCCGTTGCCGCTGCGGTTGGCGTCGATGCGCTGCACCGGCGTGGCGAAGTCGGTGACGTCCAGCGGACGGGCGAGCGCGGGCGGCAGCGTGGCGTTGCCCACGTCCACCACCACGGTCGAGCCGCTGTTGCGCAGGTCCGGCGCGGCGCCGTCGCCGTTGAAGCGCAGGACCAGCTGGCCGGAGCCACCGTCGCCACGCTTGAAGTCGATGTCGGTGATGGCGAGCGCACCGGGCACCTGGCGGGCCGGATCGACCCCGGACGCGGTCGCGCTCTGCGCGGACAGGGCCAGCGCGGCGGGCGTCGCCGCCTGCACGCTGCCCAGCGCGGCCAGCAGGCCGGCCGCCAGGCCGGCCAGCGCCGCCCGCGAGGGCCAGGCGCGGTCGGGCCGCTGGCATTTGGCATTGGTCACGGTCATCGTCCTGTACCCCCAAGCAATCATTGTTCGTCCAGCGCGATCGACGCCGGCCGTTCCATCCATCCGCCCGCGCCATCCGGGATCAGCTCGACCAGGGTGATGCCATCGGCAGCGACGGCGGTGACTCGGCCGTCGCTCTGCCCCAGGTACATCCCCGGCCGCACGCGGTAGGTCACCTTGTCCGGCGCCATGACCAGCGCGACCTGGCCGCCGCCGGTGCCGATGGTGCCGACCATGTCGAGGCTGTCGAGCGGGAATTCCTCCAACGGTTCCTTGCGGCGGTTCGGATCCGGGCGCGGTCCCGCGCTGGTGCTTTCCGCGCTGAACGCGTTGCTGAAGGGATCGCGCAGCGACTGCGCGGCGTATTCGAAGGTTTCGAACTGCTGCATCACCGGCAGCGGATCGAGCGCCGGCGGTGGCCGCTTCTTCACTTCCGCCACCCATTTCTCGAGGTTCGACGGATCGTTCGGGCTGCTGGTGACGCCGCGCCCGCACGCGGCGAGCATCGGCGCCAGCACGAGCAGGAGCGCGAGGCGCATGGCGGTCTCCCGGCGCATCAGCCACCCCCCTGCGCGGTCGGCGCGGCGGAAGGTTCTTCCTCGTCGAGGTAGCGATAGGTCTTCACCGTGCCCGACAGCTCGAGCGGCACGTCGCGGCGGATCCCGCTGCCGCCGGCGTTGCGCGGCTTCAGCGAGATGTCGTGCATGGTCAGGATGACCACGCGGGGCAGCGATGCGACGCCACTGACGAAGGCGCCGAACTGGTGGTACGAACCGACCATGCGCAGCGAAATGGGCTTTTCCGCGTAGAACTCCTTCGGCGTTTCCGGGCCGGGCTGGAACAGCTCGGTGGACAGGCCGGTGGCCAGCGCCGTCTGCGAGATGTCCACGATCAGGTCCGGCATCTCGGTCTTGCTCGGGAGCTGCCGCAGCATCTGCTGCAGCTGCTGCTCCATCTGCGCCAACTGGAGCTTCAACGGCTCGAGGTTGGCGGCACGGCCCTGCTTGGTCTCGAACTCGGTGCGCAGCTCGTTCTCCTGGCGTTCCAGCCCCTCGAGCTCGTCGGTCTTGTCGCGGGCGAAGAACCACCACGCGAGCCCGACGATGAACAGCACGACGAGCCCGCAGAAGGCGAGCTTGTATTCCTGCGGCCAGGACCCGGTGTTCTGGAAGTTCAGGTCCTTGACCGCCATCTTCTTGGCGCGGCTCACGAGGCGTTCCCTCCCGTGGCGGGCGCGGCCGGCGGCGCCGGCGCGGTGGTGGCCGGCGCGGCCGCTTCGGGCGCGGGCGCGTCTGGCACGCCGTCGCC
>DASWQG010000245.1:0-6353 GCA_036403775.1 Luteimonas sp. | reverse complement strand
CGCCGGCGAACAGCATCCGGCGCACCGCTTCGTCCTGGCCGGCATGCGCCAGCAGGCTCTCGCAGGCGGTCGCGAGCGCGGCCATCTGCGTCGGCCAGGCGGCGACGGCGTCGTCGAGCTGCGCCAGCAACGGCGCGACCTCGCCGGCGCCGGTGCGGGCCAGGCCCGCCCCCAGCGCGTCGGGCAGCGGCCGCTGCAGTTCGGGCGAGAACAGCACCGCTTCGTCCAGCGCCTCCTCGCCGCGCAGCGCGCGCAACTCGTTGAGCAAGGGCAGGAGCACCACGGGGATGTCGCGGTGGCCACCCTGCAGGCGTTCCAGGTAATCGGGCAGCAGCACGACGCCGCGCATCAGCGTGGCGCAGGCCTCGTCGCGGGCCTCCACGGCGCCGCGCTGCAGGCCGCGGGCCAGCGCTTCCATTTCCTCGGACACGCGCGCCGGGGCGTACAGCTCGACCATGCGCAGGGTGCCCTGCACCTGGTGCAGCAGGTGCGCGCATTCGGCCATGCGCGCGCCGTCGCCCGGATCCTCGGCGAACGCCTCGATCTCGATCCGCGCCTGGCGCAGGGTCTCGTCCAGCTCGGGCTTGATCCACCCGAGCGTGGTGTAGTCGATGGCGTCGCGCAGCGCGGTGGTCATCAGCAGGTCGTTCCGTACGGCGTCGGCGTTGCGGTCAGGCCGGCAGCTTGAAGTCGGCGACCGAGCGGCGGAGGTCGGCGGCGAGCTGGGCCAGGTTTCCGATCGACTGCGCGGTCTGGCTCGCGCCCTGCGAGGTCTGCGCGGTGATCGACTGGATGGTGTTCATCGCCTGGGTGATGTTCGACGCCGCCGAGGACTGCTGCTGCGCCGCGCTGGAGATGCCTTGAATCAGGTCGGCGAGGTTGGTCGACACGCTTTCGATCTCGCCCAGCGCGGTACCCGCGTCCTCGGCCAGTCGGGCACCGGCGACCACCTCGGCGGTCGTCTGTTCCATCGAGCTGACCGCCTCGTTGGTGTCGGCCTGAATGGTCTGCACCAGCGATTCGATTCGCTTGGTCGCGTTGGAGGAGCGCTCGGCGAGTCGCTGCACTTCGTCCGCCACCACCGCGAACCCGCGGCCCGCCTCGCCGGCCGAGGCCGCCTGGATGGCCGCGTTCAGCGCGAGGATGTTGGTCTGTTCCGAGATGTCGTTGATCAGTTCCACGATCGAGCCGATTTCCTGCGAGGACTCGCCGAGGCGCTTGATTCGCTTCGAGGTCTCCTGGATCTGGTCGCGGATGTTGTCCATGCCCTGGATCGTCTGGCGCACGACGCCGGCGCCGTTGGTCGCGATCTGCACCGAGCGCTGCGCCACTTCCGCGGACTCGGCGGAGTTGCGCGACACCTGGTTGATGCTCGCCGCGATCTCGTTGATCCGGTCCGAGGCGGAGTTGATTTCCGAGGCCTGGTGCTCGGCGGCCTCGGCCAGGTGCATGGCCGTCGCCTGCGTCTCCTGCGCGCTGGAGGCCACCTGCACCGAGGTGTCGGTGATTGTCTGCACCAGGCTGCGCAGCTGTTCGACCGCGAAGTTGATCGAGTCGGCGATCGCGCCGGTCATGTCCTCGGTGACCGTCGCCTTCACCGTGAGGTCGCCTTCCGCGAGCGAACCCATCTCGTCCAGCAGGCGCATGATCGCCTCCTGGTTTCGGTTGTTCAGTTCCATCGTGGTTTCGTAGCGCTTGCGCTGGGCGCGCGACAGCGACACGAGCAGGCCGACGATGGACAGCAGCATCAAGGCGCCGGAGATGATCGAGGGCCAGACGCCGCCGACGATGCTGGTGTCCTTGATCGAGCCGAACGCGGTGAGCGCGCCGAACAGCGCCTCGCTGTCCGCCAGCAGCTCGTCCGAACCGCCTGCCAGGGCGTCCGCGGCGGCCTGCGCGGTGAACAGCGCCTGCGAGGTGCCGAGGATCGCGTCGAGGTCGGTGCGCATCGCGGTCCACAGCTCGTTGGCGGAGTTGAGCGCCGCGACCGCGGCCGGCGCGGTGACCTTCTGCGCCTCGCCGCTGCCGCCTTCGCGGAAGCCCTGCAGCACCTGGGTGAACACGCCCGCGTCGCGCGCCAGCGCGTCGCCGGCGAGCTGCGCGGTCGGGCCGCCCGCCTGGATCTCGGCGATGCGGCGGGCCATGGTCGCCGCGAGGATGCCCTCGCGCACCGCCAGGTAGACCTGCGAGGACGGCGAACCGCTCGCCAGCATCGCGCGCACCACCTCGTCCATCTGCGCCTGCAGGCCCGGGACGCGCTGCACGAAGCTGTTGGCGTTGCCCGCCAGGCCCAGCACCGCGCGCTCGGACTCGACCAGTTGCTGCGCGCTCTTGTCCAGCGGCAGCCAGGTCTCGGTGACCTCGTTGATCGGGCCGCTGACGCCGGGCGCCTGCCCGTAGTTGGTGTTCAGCGCGCCGATGTCGCTGTTGATCTGCTGGCGGGTGGTCTTGAACGCGGCGAACGAATCGGCGTTGCCGCCGACCGCCTCTCGGCCCTGGTTGGCCAGCCGCTGCGAGTTCACCTGCAGGTTCGACGCCGCCGAGCTCGCCCCGCTGAGCAGCCTCGCCTTGTAGATCGAGTAGCCGGTGTTCGCCGCGAAGACGATCAGCGACAGGAACAGCAGCACCAGCCAGAAGTTGGTGCCGAGGTTGCGGCCCTTGCCGCTGGTGTCCATCACGGTGCTCATGGTTGAACCTCGATCTTCGGTTGCGTGCGCGGCGTCAGGCCGCGGCTTGTCTGAACTCGGGGGTCCGGGCGAGCTTCTGCAGGCTGAAAACGCCCCAGAGGTCCTCGCCCAGGCGGTAGATGCGGTCGACGAAATGCGCGTAGCGCCCGGCGCCGAGCGCCAGGCCCTCGCGGTCCGCCGCGGCCAGCTGCTGCTCGTCGTTGAAGCTGCGCTGGCCGAACAGCTCGTCGATGGTGACGGCGACGTCCCCGCCGGGCTGGCGCACGATCAGCACGCGCTGGCCCTCGTGGAGCACGGTGCGCTCGCCTTCCAGGAACTGCTTGAGGTCGACGATCGGCAGCAGGTTGCCGCGGACGTTGGCCACGCCGAGCATCCACGCCTGCGCGCCGGGCACCGGCGTGACCTGCGGCATCGGCAGGATCTCGACCACCTCGTCGAAACCGGCCGCCAGCCGCGTGCGGCCGACGCGGAAGCCGACGCCGCGCCACAGGCCGGGCGCGTCCAGCTGCTCGGGCAGGCCGGCGACGTGCGCGAGGCTGCGCTGCTCGTAGTCGGCGAGGACCTCGAACGGGCCGGCCACGCGCACTTCAGCCGCCCACCAGCTCGTTGATGCGGGCCACCAGCGCGTCCTCGCGCGGCGGCTTGACGATGTAGTCCTTCGCGCCCTGGCGCAGGCCCCAGGCGCGGTCCGTCTCCATGTTCTTGGTGCTGACGATCACCACCGGGATCTTCCCCGTCGCCGCGTCGCGCGCCAGCGCGCGCGTGGCCTGGAAGCCGTTCATGCCCGGCAGGATCACGTCCATCAGCACCAGGTCCGGCAGCTCGCGCTTGCACAGCTCGATGCCGTCCTCGGCGCTGCCCGAGGTCAGCACCTGGTGGCCGTTGCGCTCGAGCAACTGGGTCAGCACCGCCGTGTCGGTCGGCGAGTCCTCGATCAGCAGGATTCGTGCCATGTGCTTGCCTGCCCCCCGGTCAGGCGTTGACGTGCTTGCGGATGGCGTCGAGGAGTTCCTCGCGCGTGAATGGCTTGGTGACGTATTGCTCCGAACCGACGATGCGTCCGCGCGCCTTGTCGAACAGGCCGTCCTTGGACGACAGCATGATCACCGGCGTCGACTTGAACAGCTGGTTGTTCTTGATGAGCGCGCAGGTCTGGTACCCGTCCAGGCGCGGCATCATGATGTCCACGAAGATGATCTGCGGCTGCTGGTCGGCGATCTTCGCCAGCGCCTCGAACCCGTCGGTCGCCGTGACCACGTCCGCGCCTTCGCGCTTGAGCAGCGTCTCGGCGGTGCGCCGGATCGTCTTCGAATCGTCGATGACCATCACTCGGAGGCCATCGAGGCTCCCGGCGCGGCTGTCGTCTGGCGTCATTGATACTCCCCTGGCGCGATGCTCCTGCGTCCCGGCATCGCTGCGAAACACCTATATCCCAGCCTGCGGCGGAAGTGTCAAGTTTTCGTTGGCCGGAGTGCGCGCCCGGACGCGTTCACGCGCCGCGGCGGCGCTTCGCGCGCCTGCTACCATGCCGCCAGACCCGTTGCAGGCCCGGCGCATGGCGCTCGACATCGTCGTCGTGATGGACCCCATCGGGTCCATCAGGATCGCCAAGGATTCCACCTTCGCCATGCTGCTGGAAGCGCAGCGGCGCGGCCACCGGCTGCACTACGTCCGACCGGGCGGGCTGGCCCTGCGCGACGGCGTGGCGACGGCCGATTGCGCGCCCCTGTCGGTGCGCGACGATCCCGCCGGCTGGTTCGAACTGGGACGGCCGTCACATCGCGCGCTCGGTGCGGGCGACGTGGTGCTGGTGCGCACCGACCCGCCGGTGGACAGCGAGTACATCCATGACACCCAGGTCCTTGGCATCGCCCAGGCCGCGGGGGCGATGGTCGTCAACGACCCCCAGGGCCTGCGCGACTACAACGAGAAGCTCGCCGCCCTCCTGTTCCCCGACTGCTGCCCGCCGACCCTGGTGAGCCGCGACGCCGCCGCCCTCAAGGCCTTCGTCGCCGAGCACGGGGAGGCGGTGCTGAAGCCGCTGGACGGGATGGGCGGCCGCTCGATCTTCCGCGCGGCGGTCGGCGATCCCAACCTGAACGTGATCCTGGAAACGCTGGTCGGCGGCGGCCGCCACCTGGCCATGGCCCAGCGCTGGCTGCCGGAGATCGCCATGGGCGACAAGCGCATCCTGCTGGTCGACGGCGAGCCGGTGGACTACTGCCTCGCCCGCATCCCGCAGGGTGACGAGTTCCGCGGCAACCTCGCCGCCGGCGGCCGCGGCGAAGGCCGCCCGCTCACCGAGCGGGACCGCTGGATCGCGGGCCGGGTCGGCCCGGAGATGAAGCGCCGCGGGATGCTGTTCGTCGGCCTGGACGTGATCGGCGACTGGCTGACCGAGGTCAACGTCACCAGTCCCACCTGCATCCGCGAGCTCGACGCGCAGTTCGGGCTGAACATCGCGGGCCTGCTGTTCGACGCCATCGAGGCGCGCGCGGCCGCGGGGGCCACCGCCGCCGGATGAGCGCGAGGATGGCCGGCCCGCAGCCTGCGCGCGTCGGCGCGCGCGAGCGCCTCAGCGCGACCATGGTGCTGTCGCTGCTGGTGCACGGCCTGGTGATCCTGGGGGTGGGCTTCGCGCTCGAATCCGCGGCGCCGGTCGTGCCGACCCTGGACGTGATCCTGACCCAGGCCCGCAACGCACTGACGCCCGAGCAGGCCGACTTCCTCGCCCAGGCCAGCCACCAGGGCGGCGGCGAGCACGACCGCGCGGTGCGCCCGAGCGACACCCAGGCCGGCGACCTGCCCAAGCCCGAGGCCGGGGTCGCCCCGCGCGAGCTGCGCGCGCAGGCGCCATCGGCGCGCCCGCGGCAACAGGCGCGCGTGGTGACCAGCACCGGAGGCCGGGAGGCGGCGCCGACGCCGCGCAAGCTGGAGGAAGCGCAGGCGCGGCCCCTGCCGCCGGGCGAACTGCAGGTCCAGCGCGACCTCGCCATGGCCCGGCTGGCGGCGGAGATCAGCCTCAGCCAGAAGCTCTACGCGAAGCGGCCGACCCGCAAGTTCGTGTCGGCCAGCACCCGCGAATACGCCTGGGCCGCCTACCTGCGCGCGTGGGTGGACCGGGTGGAGCGCGTGGGCAACCTCAATTACCCGGACGAGGCGCGCCGGCGCAGGATCGCGGGGACGGTCGTGATCAACGTCGGCATCCGCCGCGACGGCAGCGTCGAAAGCGCGCGCATCATCCGCTCCAGCCAGGTGCCGCTGCTCGACGAGGCCGCGTTGCGGATCGCGCGGCTGGCCGAGCCCTATCCGCCGCTGCCGCCCACCGAGGAGGATCCCGACATCCTCAACGTCGTGCGCACCTGGCAGTTCATGCCCGGCGGCACGCTGGTGGACCGCTGAGCCCACGACCGACCGAAGGCCGACCATGAAGCTGCTCGCATTCGAAACCTCGACCGAAGCCTGTTCCGTCGCCCTGTGGCTGGACGGCGAGGTGCGCGAGCGCTTCGAGGTCGTGCCGCGCCGGCACGCCGAGCTGGCGCTGCCCTGGGCCGAGGCCCTGCTGGCGGAGGCCGGCATCGCCCGCGCGCAGCTCGACGCGATCGCGGTGGGCCGCGGCCCCGGCGCGTTCACCGGCGTGCGCCTGGGCGTGGCGCTCGCGCAAGG
>DASWQG010000244.1:0-9228 GCA_036403775.1 Luteimonas sp. | reverse complement strand
CGGAGGTGGTCTCGCGGACGCCGCGCAAGCCGTTCTTCCTCGGCGACCTGCCGCACGCCTGGGTCGCGTCCGACTACGTGCGCTCGGCCCTCGACCTGTTCGCCTACGAGCGCGAGGAGACGCAGGCGCTGGTGCTGGCCGCCGGCATCCCGGCCGACTGGCTGGAAGGCGAGGGTATCGAGGTCGACGGCCTGCGCACGCCGCACGGCGCGCTTGGCTACTCGCTGCGGCGCGAGGGCGCGCAGTTCCGGCTCAGGCTGGCCGCGGGCGCGCAACCGCCCGGGGGGTTCGTGCTGGCGCTGCCGGACGGGCGCGAGATCGCGGTGCCGGCCGCGCCCGCGGACATCGCCATCCCGGTGCTCAGGGGCACCAGTGCACGTGCAACGCCGCGCCAGGGGTGGTGTATGCGATGCGCACCGGCAGTTCGCGCGGATCCTCGCCCTCCAGTGCGCGCTCGAACACTTCGCGCTTGTCCTGGCCGCGCAGCAGCAGCAGGCGCGTGTGCGCGGGCGCGAGGCCGGCCGGCGTGAGGCTGATGCGGCGCGGCCACGGCCCGGCGCCGGGGCAACCGGTGGCGTCGACCGCGACATAGGCGTTCGGCGAGGCCAGCGCCGCTTCCAGGCCGATCATGTGCGGGAACAGCGACGCGGTATGGCCATCGCTGCCCATTCCGAGCAGCACGATCCCCGGGGGATGGCCGGCGTGCAGGTTCGCGTCCGCGACCGCGGCCTCGATGCTGCGGCCCGGGCGGGTGAGGGTCTCGAAGCGCGCGCCCGCGGCGTGCTCGCGCAGCAGGTGCCTGCGCACCAGGTGCGCATTGCTGTCCGGGTCGTCCGGCAGCAGCCAGCGTTCGTCCACCAGGGCGATGTCGACCCGTTCCCATTCCAGCGGCGCCTGCGACAACGCGCGGAACACGGGTTCCGGCGTCCTGCCGCCGGAAACCAGCAGCCGTGCCCGCGGCTCGCGGTCGAGCTCGCGGCGCAACGCGGCGGCGACGCCCACCGCGATCGACCAGGCCCATTGGTCGTCGCTCGTGTGCGCGTGGAAGCGGACACCGGTGCCCCCGGCCCTCGGCTCCCCCGGGTCGCGGCCGCGCATCAGCCGGGACCCCGCGCGCGGAACGCCTCGGCGGCGATCGCCGCCGCGCCGAGCAGGCCCGGCTGCGGATGCAGCACCGCCAGGGTCGGCACCGTCGCCATCGCCGGGGCATAGCGGCCCTTGCCCTCGAAGCGCTGGCGGAAGCCGGAATGCTGCAGCGTCGGCAGCAGCACCGGCACCAGGCCGCCGCTGAGGTAGACGCCGTCCCAGGCGCCGAGCGTGAGCACGACGTCGCCGGCGATCGCGCCGAACACGGCGCAGAAGATGTCGATCGCGCGCATGCAGCGGCGGTCGCCCGACGCAGCGCCGGCGGTGATGTCCTCGGGCTGGCGCGGGCCCGGGTCGAGGCCCGCCATCTCGCTCAGCGCGCGATGGATGTTCACCAGCCCGCCACCGCTGACCAGGCGTTCGTTGGAGACGCGCCCGTAGTGCGCGGACAGCCGCTGCAGCACCTCGATCTCCTCGGGAGTGCCTGGCGCGAAGCTGGCGTGGCCGCCCTCGGTGGCGAGCGGGTAGTGCCGCCCGTCCCGGTACAGCAGCCCGCCGACGCCCAGGCCGGTGCCCGGCCCGAGGATCGCGTAGGTGCGGGCGGCGCCGTCGGACGCCACCCGGCTGGGCGCGCCGATCGCGACCAGGTGCGACTCGCCCAGCAACGGCACGGCGGCCGACTGGGCCAGGAAGTCGTTCACCAGCAGCACGGCGTCGAGCGACAGCGCATCGCGCACCCGCGCGCTCGAGACCACCCATGGATGGTTGGTGAGGCGGGCATGGTCGCCGTCCACGCGGCCGGCCACCGCGAGCACCGCGGCCCGGGGGCGGGCGCCGGTGCCGTCCAGGTAGTGCCTGGCCGCGTCCGCCAGCGAGGGGAACTCGTCCACCGGATAGGTGGCGGCGTCGTCGCCGAGCAACGGCATCGGCGCCGCGGGGTCCGCGAGCGCGAAGCGGGCATTGGTGCCCCCGATGTCGGCGAGCAGGATCCCCCCGTCGCTCATGCCGTCGCCTCCCTGGAACGTCGCGGGCCGGGAAGCGCCCGGCGGATCAGTCCGGGACCGGTCCTGCCAGGCTGCCGCCGTTCGTTGCGATCACCTCGCGGTACCAGCGGGCACTGTCCTTGGGCGTGCGCTGCTGGGTCGCGTAGTTGACGTGGACGATACCAAATCGCTTCGAGTAGCCAAGTGACCACTCGAGGTTGTCGAGCAGCGACCAGGCCATGTAGCCACGCACGTCGCAGCCGCGCGCGATCGCCTCGCGCACCGCGCGCAGGTGCTTGTGCAGGTAGTCGATGCGCAGCGGATCGCGGATCCGGCCGCCTTCGGCGACCGGCGGGTCGAAGAACGCGGCGCCGTTCTCGGTGACGTACAGGGGAATGTCGCCGTAGCGCTCCTTCACCCACAGCAGCGTGTCGGTGAGGCCCTGCGGGAACACCTCCCAGCCGGTTTCGGTGTAGGTGCCCAGCGGCTGGCGCACGGCGGCGGCGTCCAGCGGATAGCTGGTGGCCGCGCGGGTCACGCTGCGCGTGTAGTAGTTGACGCCGATGAAGTCCAGCGGCTGCCGGATCGCCTCGAAGTCCTCGGCGGGCCAGTCCGGCCAGGCGTCGCCGAAGATCTCCTTCAACTCCGGCGGATATCGGCCGAGCAGGGCGGGGTCGAGGTACTGCTCGTTCATGTAGGCGTGGGCGCGGCGCACCGCGGCCTGGTCCTCGGCCGAGTCCGAGGCCGGGTACTTGGGCTCGATGTTCACCACCAGGCCGATCTCGTGCCGGCCTTCGGCGCGGTACGCCTGCACCGCGGCGCCGTGCGCGCGCATCAGGTTGTGCGAGGCGATCGGCGCCTCGTAGCGGCTGCGGTGCCCGGGCGCCAACGCGCCGTGCAGGTAGCCGCCGTCGGTGATGACCCAGGGCTCGTTGAGGGTGACCCACTTCCTCACCCGCCCGTCGAGGGCGCGATAGAGCGTGCGCCCGTACTCGGCGAACCAGTCGGCGCAGTCGCGGTTGAGCCAGCCGCCGCGGTCGTCCAGCGCCGCCGGCAGGTCCCAGTGGTAGAGGGTGAGCAGGGGTTCGATGCCGGCTTCCAGCAGGGCGTCGACGAGGCGCGAGTAGAAGTCCAGGCCGGCCTGGTTCACGCGGCCGGTGCCGTCCGGCAGCACCCGCGACCAGGACACGCTGAAGCGGTAGGCGCGCAGGCCAAGCTCGCCCATCAGGGCCACGTCCTCGCGCCAGCGGCGGTAGTGGTCGCAGGCGACGTCGCCGGTGTCGCCGCCCAGGGTCATGCCGGGCGTGTGCGCGAAGCGCGTCCAGATGCTGGCGCCGGCGCCGTCCGCGAGTGGCGATCCTTCGATCTGGTGCGCCGCGGTGGCGGCGCCCCAGAGGAATCCTTCCGGAAAGGCGTAGTCCTTCGCGGGCTGGGCCATGCGGGCGTCCTGGGGCTGGTCGGGTGAAAACGCTTACATGGCAGAATAGCCGAGTGCCCGCACAATTGCATGGCGGGTGCCGATCCGGGGGGAAGCGATGGCAGGGCTGCAGCTCGAGCAGGTGCGCAAGGTCTATCCCGGCGGCCACGTGGCGATTGCCGGCGCCAGCTTCGACGTCGCCGATGGCGAGCTGCTGGTGCTGGTCGGCCCTTCCGGCTGCGGCAAGTCCACCTTGTTGCGGATGATCGCCGGGCTCGAGGCGATCACCTCGGGCACGCTGCGCATCGGCGAACGGGTGGTCAACGACGTCCCGCCGCGCGATCGCGACATCGCGATGGTGTTCCAGAACTACGCGTTGTACCCGCACATGACCGTGGCCGGGAACCTCGGCTTCGGCCTGAAGCTGCGCGGCCTGCCGCGCGCCGAGGTCGAGGCGCGCGTGCGCGAGGCCGCGGCGACGCTGGAACTGGACGCGCTGCTCGACCGCAAGCCGGCGGCGCTGTCCGGCGGGCAGCGCCAGCGCGTGGCCCTGGGACGGGCGCTGGTGCGCAAGCCGCAGGTATTCCTGCTGGACGAGCCGCTGTCGAACCTGGACGCGAAGCTGCGCATGTCCATGCGCGTGGAGATCGCGCGCCTGCACCGCCAGCTGGGCACGACCATGGTCTACGTCACCCACGACCAGATCGAGGCGATGACCCTCGGCCAGCGCATCGTCGTGATGCGCGATGGCGTGGTGCAGCAGATCGACACGCCGATGGCGCTCTACGAGCGCCCCGCCAACCTGTTCGTCGCCACCTTCCTCGGCAGTCCGGCGATGAACGTGCTGCGCGGCCGCCTGGCGGACGATGCCGGCCCGGCCCTGGCGCTGGACGGCGGCGCCCGGCTGCCGCTCAACGGCGCCCGGGTCGAGCCCGGCTGGGCCGGACGCGAGCTGGCCGTGGGCATCCGCCCCGAGGCCCTGCGCCCCGGCGCGCCCGGCGGCCTGGACATGCAGGTCGAGGTGGTCGAGCCGGTGGGCAACGAGGTCTTCGTCAACCTCCGCTTCGGCGCGCAGCGGCTCGTGGGGCGGTTCCCGCCGCGGCCGCTGCCGCGCCCGGGGGAGGTGCTCGCCGTGTCGGTGCGCGGCGAGGCGCTGCACTTCTTCGACGCCGCGTCCGGGGAGCGCCTCTAGCGCCGCTATACTGCCTTTTCGCCCCCGAGACGACGCCGCATGCGCCTGTCCACGATCAAGCTGTCCGGTTTCAAGTCCTTCGTCGATCCCACCACGCTGCACCTGCCGACCAACATGACCGGCATCGTGGGTCCGAACGGCTGCGGCAAGTCCAACATCATCGACGCGATCCGCTGGGTCATGGGCGAGAGCGCGGCCAGCCGCCTGCGCGGCGATTCGCTCACCGACGTGATCTTCTCCGGCTCCTCGGCGCGCAAGCCGGTGTCGCAGGCGACGGTGGAACTGATCTTCGACAACGCCGACCACGCGATCACCGGCGAGTACGCGGCCTACGACGAGATCTCGGTCAAGCGCAGCGTCGGGCGCGACGGGCAGTCGAGCTACTACCTCAACGGCGGCAAGTGCCGCCGCCGCGACATCACCGACCTGTTCCTGGGCACCGGCCTGGGGCCGCGCAGCTACTCGATCATCGAGCAGGGGATGATCAGCCAGATCATCGAGGCGCGTCCCGAGGACCTGCGCGTGTACCTGGAGGAGGCCGCCGGCATCTCCAAGTACAAGGAGCGCCGCCGCGAGACCGAGAACCGGATCAAGCACACCCGCGAGAACCTCGATCGCCTCACCGACCTGCGCGACGAGGTCGGCAAGCAGCTCGAGCACCTCAAGCGCCAGGCCCGGCAGGCCGAGCAGTACCAGGCGATCCAGGCCGAGCGCCGGGTGAAGGACGCCGAGTGGAAGGCGCTGGAGTTCCGCGGGCTCGACGGCAGGCTGCAGGGCCTGCGCGAGAAGCTGGCCCAGGACGAGACCCGGCTGCAGCAGTTGATCGCCGAGCAGCGCGAGGCGGAGCGCAGGATCGAAGAAGGCCGCGCGCGCCGCGAAGCCGCGGGCGAGGCCTTGAACGCCGCCCAGGCCGAGGTCTACCAGGTCGGCGGCACCCTGGCCCGCATCGAACAGCAGATCGCCCACCAGCGCGAGATGGCGCAGCGCCTGCAGCGCGCGCGCGAGGAGGCCGAAGCCGCGCTGCACGAGATCGGCAGCCACATCAGCGGCGACGAGGCGCGGCTGGCGTCCCTGCGCGAGGCGATCGCCAGCGCCGAGCCGACCCTGCAGCGCCTGCAGGCGCAGGACCAGGCAACCCAGGAGGCGCTGCGCGACGCCGAGGCGAAGCTGGCCGACTGGCAGCAGCGCTGGGACGCGCATTCGAAGGCGCAGGCCGAGGCGGCCCGCGCCGGCGACGTCGAGCGGACCCGCGTGGACTATCTCGACCGGCAGGCGCTGGAGGCCGAGCGCCGCCGCGAGCAGCTCGCGACCGAGCGCGCCGGCCTGGACCTGGCGGCGCTCAGCGACACTTTCGCCACCCTGCGCGAGCAGCACGACACGCAGAAGGCGGCGCTGGACGGCATGGCGGCCGAGGTCGAGTCGCGCAAGCAGGCGGTGACCGAACTGCAGGACCAGCAGCGCGCCGCGCAATCGGAATTGAGCGACGTGCGCCGCCAGGCGCAGGAGAAGCGCGGCCGGCTGGCGTCGCTGGAGACGCTGCAGCACGCCGCGCTGGGCCAGGAGCAGGGCGCGGCGGTCGAATGGCTGCGCCAGCGCGGACTGGACTCCGCGCGCCGCGTCGGCGAGTCGCTGGTCGTGGACCCGGGCTGGGAGAACGCCGTCGAGGGCGCGCTCGGGCAACTGATCGAGGGCGTGCTGGTCGAGGCGCCGGAAGCGCTGGTGGATGCGCTGGGCGAACTCGGCGAAGGCCGGCTGACGCTCGTGGACGGCGCCGACGCGGCCGTGGCCTGCGCGCCGACCTCGCTGGCCGCCAAGGTCCAGGGGCCGGCGGCGATCCGGCGCATCCTCGCCAAGCTGCACGCGGCCGAGTCGCTGGCGGAGGCGCGCGCGCTGCTGCCGCGGCTGGACGACGGCGAATCGGTGATCACGCGCTCGGGCGAGCGCATGGGCGCGGGCTGGGTGCGGGTGCTGCGCTCGGGCGCGGCGAAGCAGGGCGCGCTGCTGCGCGAGCGCGAGATCCAGGCGCTGCGCGGCGAGATCAAGGACCTCCAGCACCGCGAGCAGGAACTGGAGCGCGGGCTCGCCGCCTGGCGCGACCGCGCCCTGGTGGCGGAGCAGCAGCGCGAGGACGCGCAGCGTGCGTTGTACCTCGCGCATCGCGGCGTCTCCGAACTGGCCGGGCAATTGCAGGGCCAGCAGGGCCGGCTGGATTCGGCCCGCGGCCGGATCGAGAAGATCGACGCCGAGCTGGCGCAGCTGGCCGAGGCCCTGGAGGCGAGCCGCACGCAGGCGCGCGAGGCGCGCGGCCGGCTCGAGCAGGCCGTGGGCAGCATGGGCGAGCTGGAATCCGCGCGCCGCGCGCTGGATGCCGAACGCGCCAGCCTCGGCGAAGCTCGCGATGCCGCGCGCGCCGCCGCGCGCGAGTCGCGCGACACCGCGCACGCGCTCGCGCTGACCCTGGAAACGCAGCGCGCCCAGGTCGCGGCGCTGGCCGAATCGCTGCAGCGGATGGGCGGCCAGCGCGGGCAGCTCGATGCCCGGCTCGGCGAGCTTTCGTCGCAGCTGGCCGAGGGCGATACGCCAGTGCGCGAGCTGGAAGCGCAGCGCCAGTCGGCGCTGGAGGAACGCGTCCGCACCGAGCAGGCGCTCGGCGCGGCGCGCGCCGGACTGGAAGGCATCGACGCCGAACTGCGCGAACTGGAGCAGACCCGGCACCAGCGCGACGAGCAGGCGCTCGCGCAGCGCGAGCGGATCAACCAGCGCAAGCTGGACCAGCAGGCGCTGGCCATCCACGCCGAGCAGCTCTCGGCGGCGGTGGTCGAGGCCGGCTTCGTGCTCGAGGACGTGGTCGCGGGCCTGGCCGCCGACGCCGACGTTTCGGCCTGGGAAAAGGCGGTGACCGATTTCGACGCGAAGCTGCGGCGCCTGGAGCCGGTCAACCTGGCCGCGATCCAGGAGCACGCCGAGGCGGCGCAGCGCAAGGAATACCTGGACGCCCAGGACGCGGACCTGACCTCGGCGCTGGAGACCCTCGAGGAGGCGATCCGCAAGATCGACCGCGAAACCCGCGGCCGCTTCAAGGACACCTTCGACCGGGTCAACGCCGGCGTGCAGGAGCTCTACCCGCGCCTGTTCGGCGGCGGCCACGCCTACCTGGAACTCACCGGCGAGGACCTGCTCGACACCGGCGTGGCGATCATGGCGCGCCCGCCGGGCAAGCGCGTGTCGAACATCTCGCTGCTGTCGGGCGGCGAGAAGGCGATGACCGCGGTGGCGCTGGTGTTCGCGATCTTCCGCCTGAACCCGGCGCCGTTCTGCCTGCTGGACGAGGTGGACGCGCCGCTGGACGAGGCCAACGTCGGCCGCTTCACCGCCATGGTGAGCGAGATGAGCGAGCACGTGCAGTTCCTGTTCGTCACCCACAACAAGGCGACGATGGAGGCCGCGCAGCAGCTGTCGGGCGTTACCATGCGCGAGCCGGGCGTCAGCCGCCTGGTGTCGGTCGACCTCGCCGAGGCCGCGCGCCTCGCGGGCGCGGCCTGAGCCACACGCAAGGGGAGGCTGCATGTCGGACGTGTCGATGCTGCGGATCGGGCTGGTCGTCGCCGGCGTGCTGCTGCTGGCGGCGATCTACTTCTTCGGCCGGCCGAAGCGGCCGGGCCAGGGCCGGCGGCGCGGCGAGGCCGCCGCACACGGCGACGCCCGCCGGGTCGAACCGACCCTGGGCGAGCTGCTCCAGCAGGAGCTGGACGCGGCCGGCGACGGCAGCGCCGCGGTACAGCGCGAGATGCCGCTGGGCGACGCCGCGCCGGAAGCGCCGGACGTCGCGGCCAGCGGGCCCGGGCGCCGGGTCAGCGAAGAGTTCGACAAGATCGTGACGCTCTACATCGCGGCCCGGGCGGGCGAGAAGCTGCGTGGGCCGGATATCGTGGTGGCCGCCGAGAAGACCGGCCTCACCTACGGCTACATGAACGTGTTCCACCGCCTGGTGGAAGGCCATCCCGAGCGCGGCCCGGTGTTCAGCGTGGCCAACATCATGAAGCCCGGCAGCTTCGACATGGCGACGATCCAGTCGCTGGAAACGCCGGCGATCGCCTTCTTCCTGACCCTGCCGGCGCCGGTGTCGGCGCTGGACGCCTGGGAAACCATGCTGCCCACCGCCGAGCGCATGACCGAGCTGCTGGGCGGCGTCCTCCTCGACGAATCCCGCAGCGCCCTCGGCCGCCAGCGCATCCAGCACATCCGCGAGGACCTCCGCGCCTGGGACCGCCAGCACGAGGCCCCGCCGCCTGCACGCTCCCGCTGGTAAGACTTTTTGCCACAGATTTCACGGATGAAAAAAGGATAAGAAGAGCGGTGGGCTCCACGGACGACGCGAACCCGATCCTTTTCAATCTGTGAGATCTGTGGCCAAAGCATCCCCAAAGTCGCGCGTAGACCACCTCCGGCGGGCGCTGGAGGATGCGAACTACCGGTATTACATCCTCGACGATCCGAACCTCGCGGACATCGAGTACGACCGGATGCTGCGCGAGCTGGCCGAGCTGGAA
>DASWQG010000243.1:0-2902 GCA_036403775.1 Luteimonas sp. | reverse complement strand
CGACGCTCTCGGCCGAGTTGCCCGAGCCCTTGTCGGCCTGCAGCCGCACCAGCAGGTCGTTGCCGCTACCAAAGGTCTGCACCACGGCATTGTCGTAGCCGGCGTCGGCGAGGCTCTCGCGGACGTCGTCCACGTCGGGCGCCTGCGCGTAGCGCAGCTCGATGCCGACGCCGCCGGTGAAGTCGAGGGCGAAGTTGAAGCCCTTCGCCGCCATCGCGCCGAAGGCGAGGACCAGCAGCAGGACCGACAGCGACGCCGACACCCAGCGCAGGCGCATGAAGTCGAACTTGCTGTCGTGCGGGAACACGTTGAATTGCATGTCGGGCGTCCCCTGGTCAGATGGCCACGGACTTCAGCTTGCGCCGGCGTCCGTAGATGAGGGTGGCGAGGCCGCGCGACACCGAGACCGCGGTGTACATCGAGGTCACGATGCCGGCGATCAGCGACACGGCGAAGCCCTTGACCGGGCCGGTGCCGAAGGCGAACAGCGCCACGCCGGCGAGCATCGCGGTCAGGTTGGCGTCGGCGATGGTGCCCGAGGCCTTGTCGTAGCCGGCGGCGATCGCCGCCTGCGGCGGGACCCCCGCGCGCAACTCCTCGCGGATGCGTTCGTTGATCAGCACGTTGGCGTCCACCGACATGCCCACCGTCAGCGCGATGCCGGCCAGGCCAGGCAGCGTCAGCGTGGCGCCGAGGAAGGACATCACCGCCACCACCATCAGCAGGTTGATCAGCAGCGCGACGCAGGTGATCAGGCCGAACATCCGGTAGTAGACCAGGAAGAACACCAGGGCGAAGGCGAACGAGTACATCACCGCGGTCAGGCCGCGGTCGACGTTCTCGGCGCCCAGGCTCGGGCCGACCACGCGCTGCTCGACGAAGTCCATCGGCGCGGCGAGCGCGCCGGCGCGCAGCAGCAGGGCCAGGTCGGCGGCTTCCTTGGCGCTCTCCAGGCCGGTGGTCTGGAACTCCTTGCCGAAGACGCCCTGGATCGTGGCCACCGAGATCACCTGCTCGCTGGTGCGGGTGGTGCGGATTTCCTTGCCGTCGGGGCCGATGGTCACGTCCGGCACGCGCTCGACGTAGACCACCGCCATCGGCTTGCCGACGTTCTCGCTGGTGAAGTCGAACATGCGCTGGCCGCCGATGCCGTTGAGCGTGACCGACACCTGCGGCGTTCCGCTGCGCTGGTCGTAGCCCGAGCGCGCGGTCACCAGCTGGTCGCCGGTGGCGATCACCCGCTTGTTGAGCAGGATCGGCATCGGCTTGCCGTCGGGGCCCAGTTCCTTGCGGTAGTAGACCTTGGCTTCCGGCGGCACGTTGCCGCTGCTGATCGCCTCGTAGGCGTTGCCCTCGACCACGCCGCGGTATTCCAGCGTCGCGGTGGCGCCGAGGATGCGCTTGGCCTGGGCGGTGTCCTGCACGCCCGGCAGCTGCACCACGACGCGCTCGGCGCCCTGGCGCTGGATCACCGGCTCGGCCACGCCCAATTCGTTGATGCGGTTGCGCAGGGTGACGATGTTCTGCTCGACGGCGTCGGTGGTGATCTGCGCCACCTCCGCCTCGGGCACGCGCAGGATCAGCGTGGACTGGTCGGCCTCGGCGCGCAGGTTCGGCATGTTGCGCGCGGCCAGGGCCAGCGCCTGCTCCGCGGCCTCGGGGCTGGCGAGCCTGGCGACGATGGCGTTGTCGCCGCGGCGCTCGACCGACTCGTAGCGCACGCGGTTGTCGCGCAGCATCACCCGCACGTCCTCGGCGTAGGCGTCGAAACGCTTGTCCAGCGCGGCCTTGCGGTCCACCTGCATCAGGAAGTGGACGCCGCCCTGCAGGTCCAGGCCCATCAGCATGCGCCGCGCGCCGATCGCGCCCAGCCAGTCCGGCACGGTCGAGGCCAGGTTCAGCGCGACCACGTAGTGCTCGCCGATCGCCTGGTTCAGCACGTCGCTGGCGCGGGTCTGCGCCTCGACGCTGCCCAGGCGCACCAGCAGCTCGCCGTCCTTCTCGTCGCGCTCGATCGCCTTCGCCTCGACGCCGGCCTTCGCCAGCGCCGCCTCGACCCGCTTCTGCAGCGGCGCGTCGACCTTGTAGCCGCGGTTGGCGGTGATCTGCACCGAGGGATCCTGCGGGTACACGTTGGGCAGCGCGTAGAGCACGCTGAGCAACAGCACGACGACGATCAGGACGTATTTGAAGCGGCCGTATTCCAGCATCGCTGTTTGCTTCCCGCGGCTCAGGCCGACTTGAGGGTGCCCTTGGGCAGGACGTTGGCGATCGCGCCCTTCTGCACGCGCAGGCGGACGTTGTCGGCGACCTCGACGCCGACGAAGTGCTCGCCCAGCTCGCGGACCACGCCGGCGATGCCGCCGTTGGTGATCACCTCGTCGCCGATGGCGATCTTCTCGAGCATGGCGCGGTGTTCCTTCTGCCGCTTCATCTGCGGGCGGATCATCAGGAAATACATGATCGCGATCAGGATGACCGGGAACAGCAGGCCGCCGAGGCCGCCGCCGAACAGGCCGCCGGGGGCCGGCTGGCCGGCCGCCTGGGCATAGGCGGGGGAAACGAAGAGGTCGAGGAGGTCCATGGAGGGGTCCGGTAGGCGAAACAACGGGCGATTATGCCATGGGCCCGCCGGTCTCCCGACCGCGGGCCGCATGGAAGGACTCGCGGAAGGCCGCGAAGGTTCCCCCCTCGATCGCCTCGCGCATCCCGGCCATCAGCCGCTGGTAGACCCAGAGGTTGTGCAGGGTGCCGAGGATCGGCGCCAGCATCTCGTTGCAGCGGTCCAGGTGGCGCAGGTAGGCGCGGCTGAAGCCGCCAGCGCAGGCCGGGCAGCCGCAGCCTTCCTCGATCGGCCGGGTGTCCTCCTCGTACCGCGCGTGGCGGATGCGCCGGGTGCCGG
>DASWQG010000242.1:0-2051 GCA_036403775.1 Luteimonas sp. | reverse complement strand
GCGAGCAGGCCGTCGATGTCCGTGGCCGCGACGTCGACGTTGCGGCACTTCGGTTCCTGCGCGGTGCCGGCATTGCCCGGCGCCACCAGCACCTCGCTCGCCCGCGGCGACTGCGCCAGCTTCCACGCCAGCGCGTGCTCGCGGCCGCCGGAACCGATGACGAGGACCTTCATCGCCTCAATGCCGGAAGTGGCGGATGCCGGTGAAGACCATCGCGATGCCGTGCTCATCCGCGGCGGCAATGACCTCGGCGTCGCGCATCGAACCGCCCGGCTGGATCACGGCGCGGATGCCGGCCTCGGCGGCGGCGTCGATGCCGTCGCGGAACGGGAAGAACGCGTCGGAGGCCATCACCGAGCCGGGCACCACGAGGCCGGCGTCGGCGGCCTTGATCCCGGCGATGCGCGCCGAATACACGCGGCTCATCTGCCCGGCGCCGACGCCGATGGTGCGCTGGTCCCTGGCATAGACGATGGCATTGGACTTCACGAACTTGGCGACCCGCCAGGCGAACAGCAAGTCGTCCAGCTGCGCTTCGGTCGGCGCCAGCCGTGTCACCACCTTCAGTTCATCGCGCGCGACCTCGCGGATGTCGCTGGTCTGCATCAGCAGCCCGGAGCCGACCCGCTTCACGTCGAAATTGTTGCGGCCGTCGCCGTGAGGGATGCGCAGCACGCGCACGTTGGCCTTCTTCCGCGCATGGGCGAGGGCGTCGTCCGCGTAGTCGGGCGCGATCAGCACCTCGACGAACTGGCGGTCGAGGATCGCCTTCGCGGTGGCGCCGTCCAGCGGCTGGTTGAAGGCGATGATGCCGCCGAACGCCGAGGTCGGGTCGGTGGCGTAGGCGGACTCGTAGGCATCGCCGACGCTGGCCGCCTCGGCCACGCCGCAGGGATTGGCGTGCTTGACGATCACGCAGGCCGGGCCGGCGAACTGGCGCACGCACTCCCAGGCGGCGTCGGTATCGGCCAGGTTGTTATAGCTCAGTTCCTTGCCCTGCAACTGGGTGAAGGTGGCCAGCGTGCCGGGCACCGGCCACAGGTCGCGGTAGAACGCGGCCTGCTGGTGGGGGTTCTCGCCGTAGCGCAGGTCCATCACCTTCACGAAGTTGCTGTTCTGCTGCGCGGGAAACAGCCCACGCGCGCCGTCCTCGCCGAGCGAGGACAGGTAGTCGCTGATGCAGGCGTCGTACTGCGCGACGCTGTTGAACGCCGCCACCGACAGCGCGAAGCGGGTCTTCGCCGACAGCGCGCCCGCGTTGGCGTCGAGTTCCGCGACCAGTTCCGTGTACTGCGCGGGATCGGTCGCCACCGCCACGCGCGCGAAATTCTTCGCCGCCGAGCGCAGCATCGCCGGGCCGCCGATGTCGATGTTCTCGACGATCTCCTCCAGCGGGCTCGACGGGTCCGCCGAGACCCGTTCGAACGGATACAGGTTCAGCACCAGCAGGTCGATCGGCTCGATGCCATGGACCTTCATCACCGTCTCGTCCACGCCGGCGCGGCCGAGCAGTCCGCCGTGGACCACCGGGTGCAGGGTCTTCACCCGCCCGTCCATCATTTCCGGGAAGCCGGTGGCCTCGCTGACGTCGGTGACGTCCAGGCCCGCCTCGCGTAGCGCGCGCGCGGTGCCGCCGGTGGAGAGCAGGGCCACCCCGTGGCGCGCCAACGCGCGGGCGAGGTCGAGCAGGCCGGTCTTGTCGGAGACGGACAGCAGCGCGCGGCGCACGCGGATCGCATCGCCCATCGTCATTCGATCCCGTAATCGCGCAGCTTGCGGCGCAGCGTCGCGCGGTGGATCCCGAGCATCGCCGCGGCGCGGCTCTGGTTGCCGTCGCAGTGGTTGAGTACTTCGGCGAACAGCGGGATTTCCAGCTCGCGCAGCGCGATCTCGTACAGGTCGTGGGTCTCGCAGCCGTCGAGGTCGCGCAGGTAGCGGCGCACCGAATTGGCGACGTGCTCGCGCAATGGCGGACGCGGGCCGCTGCGGGCGGGTTCGTTGCGTTCGGCGTTCAAGCGGATTCCCCGGCGAGGTGCATCAGGCGTGGCATG
>DASWQG010000241.1:0-1882 GCA_036403775.1 Luteimonas sp. | reverse complement strand
CAGGTCGGCCACGGCCTCGGCCTGGGCGAGGTCGAGCTTGCCGTTGCGGAACGCGCGTTCGCTGAACTCGCCGGGGCGCGCGAGCCGCGCGCCGAGCTCTCGGCATCGCGCGAGCAGGCGCTGCAGCAGCACCGGGCTGCCGTGCGCCTGCAGTTCGACCACGTCCTCGCCGGTGAAGCTGCGCGGGGCGACGAACCGCAGCTCCAGGCCGTCGTCGATCACCTCGCCGTCGGCATCGCGGAAGCGTACGTGGATGGCGACGCGCGGCCGCGGCAGGCGGCCGCACAGGCGGCGCGCGATGTCCGCGCTGCGCGGCCCGGACAGGCGGACGATGCCGACGCCCGCCGCACCCGCGGCCGTGGCGATGGCCGCGATGGTGTCGTCCGCGCCGGTGGCCGCCGCGTCCATGGCCGGGGCGTCAGTCGCCCTTGGCGGCCACGGCCGGCTTGTCGCCGTACTTGCGCAGCATGTACCACTGCTGCAGCAGGCCCAGGCTGCCGTTGGTTACCCAGTACAGCACCAGGCCGGCCGGGAAGAAGGCGAACATCACGCCCATCGCCACCGGCATGTACTGCATCATCTTGCGCTGCATCGGGTCGGCGATCGGGGTCGGCGTCAGCTTCTGCGTCGCCCACATCACCGCGATGTTGATCGCCGGCAGGATGAAGTACGGATCGGGCGCGGTCAGGTTGTGGATCCAGCCCATCCACGGCGCCTGCCGCAGTTCCACCGATTCCAGCAGCGTGTAGTACAGCGCGAGGAAGACCGGCATCTGCACCAGCAGCGGCAGGCAGCCGCCGACCGGGTTGATCTTCTCCTTCTTGTACAGCTCCATCATCGCCATCTGGAGCTTCTGCTTGTCGTCGCCGTAGCGCTCCTTGAGCTGCTCGATGCGCGGCTGGAAGCGGCGCATCTTCGCCGCCGACTTGTACTGCGCGGCCGACAGCGGGAACAGGATCGCCTTGATCACCACCACCAGGCCGACGATCGCCCAGCCCCAGTTGCCGAAGATGCCGTGCAGGAAGGCCAGCACCGAGAACAGCAGCTCGGCGATCCACGCCAGCCAGCCGAAGCGGCTGAAGTCCACCGCGCGCTCGAGGCCGCGCACGTCCTGCGCGGCGATCGCCTTGACCAGCTTCGGCCCGACCCACAGCCGCGCGCTGGTCTCCGCGCTCGCGCCCGGCGGCACCGACACGCCCGGGCCGAGCTCGCGCACCAGCGCCTGCGTGCCGCCCTGCGGCGAGGCCAGCGAGAAGGTGCTGCGGTCGTTGGCGCCCGGGATCCAGGCGGTGAAGAAGTGGTGCTGCAACATCGCGATCCAGCCGCCGGTCACTTCCTTGTGCAACGGGCCGTCCTCCTCGAACTCGCCGAACTTGCGGCGCTCGAACTTGTCCTGCTCGCTGAACCAGGTGGCGCCGTGGAAGCTGTACGACTCGGGATGGGTGAAGCCGGTTTCGATCTGCGGCGGCACGCGCACCAGCTGGCGGTACACGTAGCCCTGCCATGGCGCGCTGCCCTGGTTGACGACCTCGTCGCGCACGCGCACCGCGTAGTCGCCGCGCTGGAAGGTGTAGGTGCGGCGGATGGTCACGCCGTCGGGGCCACGCCATTCGAACGGCACCACCAGCGTCTCCTGGCCGGGCGCCAGCGCGTAGTCGCGCTGCGTGCCGGCCGGGCGGAACTGGTCGTGGGTCGGCGCCGGATGGCCGCTGCTGACCCAGCCGCTCTGCGCCTGGTAGAAGTGCGCGGCGTCGGAGGCGAACAGCCGCATCGGCGGCGCACCGGGCTCGGTCGTCTGCGGATAGTCGAGCAGGTCGGCCTGGCGCATCGCGCCGCCGTCCAGGACCACGCGCAGCACGTCGGTGGTGACGGTGACCGTCGG
>DASWQG010000240.1:0-6517 GCA_036403775.1 Luteimonas sp. | reverse complement strand
GTCCGGCCCGCGGGCCGGTTAAAATGGGTCGTCCATGATACCTGCTGCGCATCCGGCCCCAAAGCAGGCCACCGGCCGCCCCGACTGGAAGCGCCTGTGGCGCGAAGCCGTGCGCGACCCGCGGGAACTGCTGGCGCTGGTCGAGCTGGGGCACCTGGCCGCGGGCATTTCCGACGCGGCGGCGGCGCAGTTCCCGCTGCGCGTGCCGCGCGGCTTCGTCGCCCGCATGCGCCGCGGGGACCCGTCGGACCCGCTGCTGCGGCAGGTCCTGCCGGTCCTCGACGAGGACCGGGTGGTGCCGGGCTTCGTGCTCGACGCGGTGGGCGACGCCGCCGCGCGCGCCGGCCACGGCGTGATCCGCAAGTACCAGGGTCGCGCCCTGCTGGTCGCCACCGGCTCGTGCGCGATCAACTGCCGCTATTGCTTCCGCCGCCATTTCCCCTATGCCGAGGAGACCGCGGCCGCAAGCCAGTGGCGCGAGGCGGTGGCGGCGATCGCCGCCGATCCCTCGCTGCACGAGGTGATCCTCTCCGGCGGCGATCCGCTGTCGCTGGCGACGGAAAAGCTGGCCGAACTCACCGGCGCGCTGGCCGGTGTGCCCCACGTGCGGCGCCTGCGCATCCACAGCCGCCTGCCGGTGGTGCTGCCCGAGCGCGTGGACGACGGCCTGCTGGACTGGCTGCGGGCCTTGCCCTGGCCAGTGGCGATGGTCGTGCACGCCAACCACGCGCGCGAGTTCGACCCGTCCGTGGACGCGGCGATGGCGCGGCTGCGCGACGCCGGCGCGACGCTGCTGAACCAGGCCGTGCTCCTGCGCGGGGTCAACGATTCGGTCGACGCGCTGGCCGACCTGTGCGAGCGCGGCTACCAGGCCGGCGTGCTGCCCTACTACCTGCACCAGCTCGACCGCGTCGCCGGCACCGCGCACTTCGAGGTCGGCGACGATGCGGCGCGCGACCTGCACCAGGCGCTCGCGGCACGCCTGCCGGGCTACCTGGTGCCGCGCCTGGTGCGCGAGGTCGCCGGCGATCCCGGGAAGCGTCCGCTATGACGCCGGCCGCTCCCCACTCCGCAAATGCCACGTCCGCCATGGACGCGGTCGCGGGCATCGTGTAGAAAACCTGACGCCATGGCCATCGGACAAGACCAAGCGCTGCGCCTCGTGATCGTCGACGACAGCGTCGAGGCGGCCGAGGCCATCGTCAGCACCCTGCGCAACGCGGGCATCGCCGTGCGCCCGCAGCGTCCGGCGACCTGCGACGAGCTGATCGAACTGATCGGCGCCCAGGCCGTGGACCTCGTCCTCGCCGCGCAGTCCGCCACCGCCGTCTCGCTGGCGCAGGTCCTGGAGTGCGTGAAGACCAGCGGCAAGGACCTGCCGGTCGTCGCCGTCGTGGACCAGGTGGACGACGCCGCGCTGACCCAGGCGCTGGCGGCCGGCGTGCGCGGCATCGCCCTGCGCCACCAGCCGCAGCAGATGCTGGGCGTCGTCCGCACCGAGTGGGGCGACCTGGAGGCGCGGCGCATGCTGCGCCGGCTCGAGGCCCAGGTCCGCGAGACCGAGCGCCGCTGCGACGCGCTGATCGAATCCTCCCGGGATCCGATCGCCTACATCCATGAAGGCATGCACATCCGCGCCAACGCGGCCTACATGGAAATGTTCAACTTCGAGTCCTTCGACGACCTGGAAGGCATGTCGCTGCTGGACCTGGTCGCGCCCGAGCACGTCGGCGAGTTCAAGGCGCTGCTCAAGGGCCTGAGCAAGGGCGAGCCGCCGCCGCCGCGGCACGAGCTGAAGGCGATCGACGGCGAAGGCAACGAATTCCCGGCGGTGATGGAGTTCACCCCGGCCATGTACGAGGGCGAGCCCTGCCTGCAGGTGGTGTTCCGCCGGCAGGAGATCGATCCCGAGCTGGCGCGCGAGGTCGAGGAGCTGCGCCAGCGCGACCAGGTCACCGGCCTGCTCAACCGCCAGACCTTCCTGCACAACCTCGAGGACGCCGTGGCCGACGCGGCGCAGCGCAAGGGCCAGTTCGGCCTGCTGCTGATCGAGCCGGACCATTACCAGCGGTTGCTGCAGGAAATCGGGCTGGATTCGGCCGACGCGCTGCTGCGCGGCCTGGCCGAGCGCCTGCAGGGCGTGCTCGACCAGGACGCCGCAATCGCGCGCTTCGGCGAACACACGCTGGCCGCGCTGGTGCGCGGTGACCACGTCGCCACCCTGGCGCTGGCCGACCAGGTCCGCGAGGCGTTCGCCTCGCACGTGGTCGAGATCGGCGAGCGCTCGGCGGCGATCACCGTCAGCATCGGCGGCGTGCAGATCGGCGAGAAGATCGCCAGCGTCAGCCAGGTCCTGACCAAGGCCACCGAGGGCGTGCAGGCCGCGATCAACGTCGGCGGCAACCGCAGCGAGGTGTTCGACCCGGGCGCGGTGGACCGCGCCGAGCAGGAGCGCGTGGAGGCGTGGGTGAGCCACCTGCGCGACGCGCTCGACAATGACCGCTTCCTGTTGCACTACCAGCCGGTGATCAGCCTGCAGGGCGAGACCGGCGCGATGTACGAGGCCTACATCCGCCTGGACGTGGGCGCCGGCGAGATGGTGCCGCCGCTGAGTTTCCAGCAGATCGCCGAGGAACACGGCCTGCTCTGGGAGATCGACCGCTGGGTCGTGGGCCGCGCCATCAAGGTGCTGGCCGAGCGCCAGCGCGCCGGCCACCCGGTGACGCTGCTGGTGAAGATCACCCAGGCCTCGCTGGCCGACGACACGCTGGCGAAGTTCGTCAACGAGCAGCTCGCCGCCCAGCAGGTGGACGGCGAACGGCTGGTGCTGCAGCTGTCCGAGGCCAAGGTCTTCACCCACCTGCGCGCGGCGCAGGAGTTCGCGGCGACGATCGCGGCGAGCCGCTGCAAGGTCGGGCTGGAGCAGTTCGGCGTCGGCCTGGATTCGTTCCAGCTGCTGACGCACTTCGACCCGGCCTACATCAAGCTCGACCGCAGCTTCACCGAGGACCTGGCGAAGAACACCGCCAACCAGCAGCGGATCCGCGAGATCGTGGAGAAGTCCGGTCCCATCCGCACCATTGCCGAGTTCGTGCAGGACGCGGCCAGCATGGCGATCCTGTTCTCGGCGGGCGTGGACTACGTCGAGGGCAACTTCCTGGCGCCGGCCGGGCCCGAGATGAACTACGACTTCGAGTAGGTCGTCAGGCCACCACCGACCGCTGCAGCGCCGCGATCCGCTCCTCCAGCGGCGGGTGGCTCATGAACAGGCGCTTGAGCCCATGGCCCAGGCCACCGGCGATGCCGAACGCCTGCACCGCCTTGGGCAGCGTGTTGACGCCCTGGTTGCGCGACAGCGCCTGCAGCGCCGAGATCATCTTGCCGCGCCCGGCCAGCGACGCGCCGCCGGCGTCGGCGCGGAACTCGCGGTGCCGCGAGAACCACATCACGATCAGGCTCGCGAACAGGCCGAACACCATGTCCAGCACGAACACGACCGCGAAGTAGCCGAGTCCGCCGCCGCCGTTGTCGCGGCCACCGCTGAGGTAGCCGTCGACCACGCGGCCGACGACGCGGGCGAGGACGATCACGAAGGTGTTGAGCACGCCCTGCAGCAGGGTCATGGTGACCATGTCGCCGTTGGCGACGTGGCTGACCTCGTGGCCCAGCACCGCCTCGGCCTGGTCGCGGTCCAGCGCGCGCAGCAGCCCGGTGGACACCGCCACCAGCGCGTTGTTGCGGTTGGCGCCGGTGGCGAAGGCGTTGATCTCGGGGGCGTCGTAGATGGCGACCTCGGGCATGCCGATGCCGGCCGCCTGGGCCTGCCGGCGCACCGTGGCCAGCAGCCACTGCTCGGCCTCGTTGCGCGGCTCGGCGATCACCTGCGCCCCGGTGCTGCGCTTGGCGATCCACTTGGACATCAGCAGCGACACGAACGCGCCGCCGAAGCCGAACACGGCGGCCATGACCAGCAGCCCGCCGAACTGGTCGGGATTGACGCCGAGCACCGACATCACCACGCTGAGGAGCGCCAGCACCGCGAGGTTGGTGGCGACGAACAAGAAGACCCGCTTGAACATTCCCGTCGATTCCGTGGGTGCCGCAGGGGGCGCGGCTTCATGCTGGAAGGTGTGGCCTGCCCCGCCCGAATGCAAGTGCAATGACCACTGTCCCGCCCCCTGACTACCGCGGCCGCTTCGCCCCCTCGCCCACCGGGCCGCTGCACTTCGGCTCGCTGCTGGCGGCACTGGGCAGCTGGCTGTTCGCGCGCCGGGCCGGCGGGCAATGGCTGCTGCGGATCGAGGACCTGGACCCCCCGCGCGAGGTCGCCGGCGCCGCCCGCCGGCAACTCCGGACACTCGCGGCCTTCGGCCTGGAACACGACGGGGACATCGCCTGGCAGCACGCGCGCGGCGCGCTCTACCAGGACGCCCTCGAGCGGCTGCTCGCCTCCGGGCACGCCTTCGCCTGCCACTGCAGCCGCAGCGCGCTGGCCGCCACCGGGGGCGTGCACCGGCATTGCGTCGCGACCGCCCCGCGACCCGATCCGGCGCTGCGCTTCCGCGTGCCGCCGGGCGCCCACGTCGCCTTCGACGATGCGATCCAGGGACCGCAGGCGCAGGACGTCGCCGAGGCAGTCGGCGACTTCGTCCTGCGTCGCGCCGACGGCCCGTGGGCCTACCAGCTCGCGGTGGTGGTCGACGATGCCGCGCAGGGCATCACCGACGTCGTCCGCGGCGCCGACCTGCTCGACTCGACGCCGCGACAGATCCTGCTCCAGCGCGCGTTGGGTTTGCCGACGCCGCGCTACGCCCACCTGCCGCTGGTGCTCGATGAAGACGGCCGCAAGCTGTCGAAGTCGCTGGCGGCGCGGCCGGTGGACGCGGACGACCCGATGCCGGCGCTGCGCGCGGCGTGGCTGGCATTGGGACAGGACCCGCGCCCGATCGCCGGCGCACCGTCGCCGGCGGCGCTGTTGCGCCAGGCGGTGGCCGCATTCATGCCGGAAGCGATTCCAGCCGGCCCGGTGCGCTGACGCGGCAGTTGCAAGCGCGCCCGCGCTGCGCGATGCTCGGGTCTCACCCAGGGGGGCTGGGCATGGCCGTACGCGTCATCAAGAAGTATCCCAACCGGCGTCTCTACGACACCGAGATCTCCAGCTACATCACCATCGAGGACGTGCGCCAGCTCGTCGTGGACGGCGAGGACTTCCAGGTACGCGACGCGCGCACCGGCGAGGACCTCACCCGCTGCGTGATGCTGCAGATCATCGCCGAGCACGAACAGGACGGCGCACCGGTGCTGTCCACGCAACTCCTCGCGCAGATCATCCGTTCCTACGGCGATTCGCTGCAGGGCTACATGGGCAGCTACCTGGAGCGCTCCATGCAGCTGTTCCTCGAGGAACAGCAGGCGTTCCGCCAGCAGATGGGCGGCATGCTCGGGCAGACGCCCTGGACGATGATGAACCAGCTGACCGAGCGCCACCTGGAACAGTGGAAGGAGTCCCAGCAGAACCTCGTGGGCGGCGTCGGCAGCCGCGCGCGGCGCTAGGACCGGCGCCTCACGGGGCGGCGCTGGCCGTCCCCGACGCCTCGCAGAACCGCGCGCGGTACTCCAGCGCCTTGGGCATGAGCGCCTGCAGGTTCTCGATCCGGGTGCCCGGGTTCGGGTGGGTCGAGGCGAATTCCGGCTGGCCCGCGCCACCGCTGGCGGCTTCCATGCGCTGCCACAGCGGGATCGCCGCGTTCGGGTCGAAACAGGCCGCGGCCGCCAGCATCAGCCCCATCTCGTCGGCCTGCGTTTCCTGCTTGCGCGCGTACGGCAGCGCGCGGCCGTAGCCGTACACGGCCATCACCGCCTGCATCTGCTGCGGGTCCATGCCGCTCATCGCGCCCGCCATCTGCCCGATCTGCGCCAGCTTCTGCTCGGTCATGCGCTGCGCGCCGTGGCGCAGCAGCGCGTGCGAGATCTCGTGGCCCAGCACCACCGCCATCGCGTCGGCGGTCTCGGCCACCGGCACCAGCCCGGTGTAGACCGCGATCTTGCCGCCCGGCAGGCAGAACGCGTTCACCTGGTCCGAGGGAATGACCTTGGTTTCCCAGGCGAAATGCTGCTCGATGTGCGGCGACGCCATGTCGTGCTCGGCGGCCAGGGCATCCTCGACCTCGGGGACCTTGGCGATCAGGCGCTGCGCGATCTCCCGCACCTGCCTCGAGATCTCGGCGTCCTCCGGCAGCGGCGGCTCCTGCTGCAGGATCTCCTGGAAGGCCTGCAACCCGAGCGCCTTCTCGTCCTGCGGGGTGATGCTCTCGTCGATCAGGACGGTTTCGCCCGTGTAGGGATCGACGCTGCGGTTGGAGAACCAGTACCAGGCGGCATAGCCGGCGAACAGCAGCAGCACGCCCCAGCGCAGGCCGCCGCGGCGCCGGCGCGGTGCATTCGGATCTCGATGGCCGAACGGGGACTGCCTCATGCGTTCCTGTCTCCTGGCGCCAGCCGGGCTACAGGTCGCGGA
>DASWQG010000239.1:0-1817 GCA_036403775.1 Luteimonas sp. | reverse complement strand
CCCGGGCTTTTGGGCGAAATCAAGGAGGAGGCCGCCGTCGAAGACGGTGGCCGGGGGACATTCGCCCAAAAGCCCGGGCCTTCCCGCCGCGCGGTGAAGGCTAGAAAACGAGCGGGGGTTCGCCGCCGACGATGACGATGTCGGCGCGGCGCCGGGCGAACAGGCCGACGCTGACCACGCCGGGCAGCTGGTTGATCGCGGTTTCCATGGCCACCGGATCGGTGATGCGCAGGTTGTGCACGTCCAGGATCCAGTTGCCGTTGTCCGTGGTCGTGCCCTGGCGCCAGACCGGCTGTCCGCCGGTGAGCTCGACGAGCTCGCGCGCCACCAGGCTGCGGGCCATCGGCACCACTTCCACCGGGAGCGGGAAGCGACCGAGCACGTCCACCCGCTTGGCCGGGTCGATGATGCAGACGAAGCGCTCGCTCGCCTGCGCGATGATCTTCTCGCGCGTCAGCGCGGCGCCGCCGCCCTTGATCAGGCACTTGGCGGGGTCGCATTCGTCGGCGCCGTCCACGTACAGGGACAGCGGCCCGGTGTCGTTCAGTTCCAGGACCTCGATGCCGTGGCCGCGCAGCCGCGCGGTGCTCTGCTCCGAGCTGGAGACGGTGCCCGCGATGCGATCGCGCAGCCGCGCCAGCGCGTCGATGAAGTAGGCCACGGTGGACCCGGTGCCGACACCGACCACCATCCCGTCCTCGACGTACTCGATGGCTTTTTCGGCGGCCAGGCGCTTGGCTTCGGACATGCGTTCTATTCCAGGGAAAGGAGCAGCTTCCATTGCGAGGCCGTCACCGGCAGCACCGACAAGCGGGAACCCTTGCGCACCAGCGCGAAGTCCTCGCCGAGCGCGTCGGCATGGGCGCGGATCTCCTCAAGCGGGATCGGCCGTGCCAGGTGGCGATCGTAGCGCACGTCCACCAGGTCCCAGCGAGGTTGCTCCTCCGTGGCCTTCGGGTCGAAGTACTTCGACTTGCGCTGGAACTGGGTCGGATCCGGGTACGCCGCGCTGGTGACCTGCGCCAGCCCGTAGATCCCGGGGACCTCGCAGTTGGAGTGGTAGAACAGCACGCCGTCGCCCACCTGCATCTGCCGCATGTAGTTGCGGGCCTGGTAGTTGCGCACGCCGGTCCACGGCTCGGTGCCGACGCGGCGCAGGTCGTCGATCGAGAAGTCGCCGGGCTCGGACTTCATCAGCCAGTGGCGCTTGCGCAGGGTCATCGGGGTCCTGTCATGGAAGGGCGTGGTGCGCGAAATGCACGTCCTGCTCGGTGCACACGGCATCGAGCGGCACGTCCCACTCCGCAGGGTCCAGCGCGTCCACCTGCTGCGCCTTGAACCCGGCGCCAACCAGCCAGGGCGGAGGCACCGCGCCGGCGGCGTTGCGGAACGCGAAGCTGCGATCGTACCAGCCGCCGCCCATGCCGAGCCGGTGACCGCGCGCGTCGAACCCGACCAGCGGGACGACGACCAGCGACATCGCCTCGGGTTCGATCAGCGCCGCGTCGTCGACGTCGGGCTCGGGAATGCCGTGGCGGTTCGCCACCAGCGGGGCGCCCGGCGACCACGGCGCGAAGCGCAGCCGCCCGTCGCCGGACAGGACCGGCAGGCAGTAGCGCAGCGTCTTCTGCAGTCGCAGCTGCAGCACGTGCAGCGCGATCTCGCCGTCCATCGCCCAGTAGCCGCCGAGATCGCCGACCGCCGGCAGGAACGGAAGCGCGAGGATGCGCGCGGCCAGCGCCTCGGCGGCCGCGATGCGCGCCGCCGGCGGGATCGCGCGACGGCGGTCCCGCAACGCGCGGCGCAGGCGGGCGCGG
>DASWQG010000238.1:0-3881 GCA_036403775.1 Luteimonas sp. | reverse complement strand
GCGCTGTTCCTGACCGAAGTCGCGCCGGGCGCGCTGCGCGGGGCGCTGAGCGCGGCGATCGAACTGCTCGCCGGGATCCCCTCGATCATTTACGGCATGTGGGGCCTGTTCGTGCTGGTTCCGGTGATGACCCGCCACGTGACGCCCTGGGCCAACGAGCACCTCGGGACGCTGCCGATCGTGGGCCCGCTGTTCCAGGGGCCGCCAATCGGCATCGGCATGCTCACCGCGGGGATCGTGCTCGCGATCATGGTCATCCCCTTCATTTCCTCGGTGATGCGCGAGGTGTTCCTGACCGTGCCGACCCGGCTCAAGGAATCGGCCTACGCGCTCGGCTCGACGAAGTGGGAAGTCAGCTGGGACATCGTCCTGCCCTACACCCGTTCGGCGGTGATCGGCGGCGTCTTCCTCGGCCTTGGACGGGCGCTGGGCGAGACCATGGCGGTCGCGTTCGTGATCGGCAACTCGACCCGCTTCACCGCGTCGCTGCTCGAGCCCGGCACCACCATCGCCGCGCTCATCGCCAACGACTTCGGCGAAGCCACCGAGGAGTACCGCTCGGCGCTGCTGCTGCTCGGCTTCGTCCTGTTCGTGGTCACCTTCATCGTGCTCGCCCTGGCCAAGCTGATGCTCCGCCGACTGTCGCGCCGCGAGGGCAACCAATGAACCTCCATGCGCGCCGACGACTGACCAATGGCATCGCGCTGGCCGCTGCCTGCGCCGCGGCCGCGTTCGGCCTGCTGTTCCTCGGCTGGATCCTGTGGACGCTCGCGGCCAAGGGCCTGGCAGGCATCGACTGGGCGCTGTTCTCGATGGACACGCCGCCGCCGATGGCCGAGGGCGGCCTGCGCAACGCCTTCTACGGCAGCGCGGTGATGTGCCTGATGGCGATCGCCGTCGGCACGCCGCTCGGCATCGCCGCGGGCACCTGGCTGTCCGAGTACGGCGCGGCGGGGAAGCTCGGCGCCGCGGTGCGCTTCGTCAACGACATCCTGCTGTCGGCGCCCTCCATCGTCCTCGGCCTGTTCGTCTACACCCTGGTGGTGCAGCAGGCCGGCGGCAGCTTCTCGGCCATTGCCGGCGCGTTGTCGCTCGCCTTCATCGTGCTGCCGGTCGTGGTGCGCACGACCGACGAGATGCTGCAGCTGGTCCCGGCGCAGATGCGCGAGGCCGCGCTGTCGCTGGGCGTGCCGCAGTGGAAGGTGACCGTGCAGGTGCTCTACCGCTCCGCCCTGCCCGGCATCGTGACCGGCGTGCTGCTCGCCCTCGCCCGCATTTCGGGCGAGACCGCGCCGTTGCTGTTCACCGCCTTCGGCAACCAGTACTGGAACGCCGACGTCACCGGACCCATGGCCAGCGTGCCGGTGGTGATGTACCAGTTCGCCGGCAGCCCCTACGAAAGCTGGCAGGAGATCGCCTGGGCCGGCGCGCTGGTGCTGACCCTCTTCGTCCTCCTGACCAGCCTGGTCGCGCGCGCCGTGGTGGCGCGCAAACGAGTGCACCATGACTGACCCGACCCGTCCCAAGCTCGCCGCGCGAGGCCTCGACTTCTTCTACGGCGACTTCCGCGCCTTGAAGTCGATCGACCTGGACATCCCGGAACGCCAGGTCACGGCGCTGATCGGGCCGTCCGGTTGCGGCAAGTCCACCCTCCTCCGGGTCTTCAACCGGATCTACGCGCTGTACCCGAAGTTGCGGGCCACCGGCCAGGTGCTGCTCGACGGCGAGGACATCCTCGACCCGAAGTACCCGATGAACCGGCTGCGCAGCAAGGTCGGGATGGTGTTCCAGAAGCCCGTGCCGTTCCCGATGACCATCTTCGAGAACGTCGCCTACGGCATCCGCCACCACGAGCGGCTGTCGAAGGCCGAGATGGCCGCGCGCGTCGAGGAGGCGCTCCGGCAGGCCGCGCTGTGGGACGAGGTCAAGGACAAGCTCGGCCAGAGCGCGCTCGGCCTGTCCGGCGGCCAGCAGCAGCGACTGTGCATCGCGCGGGCCGTCGCCCTGCGCCCCGAAGTCCTGCTGCTCGACGAGCCGACCTCGGCGCTGGATCCGCTTTCCACCGCCCGCATCGAGCAGCTGGTCGCCGAGCTCAAGCGGGACTTCACCATCGCGATCGTTACGCACAACATGCAGCAGGCCACGCGCGTCTCCGACTTCACCGCCTTCATGTACCTGGGCGACCTGGTCGAACATGGGCCGACCGGCACGATCTTCTCCAACCCCTCGAAGCAGCAGACCGAGGACTACATCACCGGGAGGTTCGGATGAGCACGCAGCAGCCGCACGGGCACATCGTCAAGGGCGTGGACGAGGAACAGCAGCGCCTGAAGGGCGAACTGCTGCGCATGGGGGCCATGGCCGCCGACCAGCTCGTCGCCGCGCTCGCGGTGGTCGACCGCCGCGACGACGCCGCCGCGCGGCGGATCATGGAGGCCGACGCGGAGATCGACCGCCTCGAGCAGGAGACCAGCCAGGACGTGATGAAGCTGGCCTTGCGCGGCCCGCTCGCCCGCGACCTGCGCGAGATCCTCGCCGCGATCCGGATCGCCGCGGACCTCGAGCGCATCGGCGACTACGCCGCCAACGTGGCCAAGCGCTCGGTGGCGCTCAACGCCGCGCCGCCGCTGCCGCAGATCCGCGGGCTCGCCGCGCTGGGCGAGCTGGCGGCCGCGCAGGTGCGGCGGGTCATGGACGCGTACCGCGACGGCGACGCGGACGCCGCGCGGCGGGTGCGCGATGCCGACGCCGCGGTGGACGCCCAGTACACCGGCCTGTTCCGCGAGTTGCTCACGTACATGATGGAGGATCCGCGGCACATCACCGGCTGCACGCACCTGCTGTTCATGGCCAAGAACATCGAGCGGATCGGGGACCACGCGACCAACATCGCCGAGAACGTCCTGTTCCTGGTCACCGGCGACGAGTCGTTCCCGCCCCGCGAGAAGCGCGACACGACGTCCGGCGCGTAGCGTTGGCCGCTGGCCGGCGCGGCGGGGATGCTAGGCTTCCGTGATGACCGAGGCCGCCCCCAGCCCCGCCCCCGCCGTGCGCCCCATGGCCGAACGCTTCCGCGGCTACCTGCCGGTGGTGGTGGACGTGGAGACCGGCGGTTTCGACTGGAACCGCCACGCGCTGCTCGAGATCGCCGCGGTGCCGATCGAGCTCGACGACGACGGCCGCTTCGTGCCGGGCGAAGTCGCGTGCGCGCACCTGGAGCCCGCGCCCGGCACCAGCATCGACCCGAAGTCGCTCGAGGTCACCGGCATCATCCTCGACCATCCCTTCCGCATGGCCAAGCCGGAGAAGGAAGCGCTGGACCACGTGTTCGCCGCGGTGCGGTCGGCGGTGCGGCGGCACAACTGCCAGCGCGCGATCCTGGTCGGGCACAACGCCCATTTCGACCTCAACTTCCTCAACGCCGCCGTCGCGCGCGTGCAGCACAAGCGCAACCCGTTCCACCCCTTCAGCGTGTTCGACACGGTGACCCTGGGTGGCGTGGCCTACGGGCAGACGGTGCTGGCGCGGGCGTTGCAGGCGGCCGGGCTGTCGTGGAATCCGGCCGAGGCGCATTCGGCGGTGTACGACGCCGAGCGCACCGCCGAGCTGTTCTGCAGGATCGCGAACGCGTGGACTATGACGCCAGCTTCAGGCCGATGATCCCGGCGATGATCAGCCCGAGGCTGACCATCCGCCCGGCGTTCGCCGGCTCGCCGAGCAGGACGATGCCCAGGATCGCGGTGCCGACCGCGCCCACGCCGACCCAGCCCGCGTAGGCGGTCCCGACCGGCAGCGACTTCATCGCGATGCCGAGCAGACCGAGGCTCACGATCATCGCCGTGATCGTTCCGACCGTCGGCCAGACACGCGTAAAGCCGTCC
>DASWQG010000237.1:0-9185 GCA_036403775.1 Luteimonas sp. | reverse complement strand
TCGCCCGCGCCTGTCGCGCGTGCCACGGTGGAAGCGCCGCTTTCGGCCGCGCCCGTGGCACCCCCGGCGCCCGCGGCGGCCGCGGCGTCCGCCGTGCTCGACCACGAAGGCTGGCTCGAACTGGTGGCGCGCAGCGACCTCAAGGGCCCGGCTCGCGAACTGGCGGCGCATGCCGTGTTCCTCGGCCACGCCGATGGCGTGCTCCGCCTGGGGCTGTCGGCCGAGGATGGCTTGCTCAACACGCCGGCTTCCAGTCGCGCCCTCGCGCGCGCGCTGGCGCCGGCGCTGGGCACGGTCCCGCAGCTGCGCTTCGAGGCGTCCGCGCCCGCGGGCGCGGAAACGCTGCGCCAGCGCAGCGACCGCGCGCGCGACGCGCGCCAGGACGCCGCCGAGGCGGCGTTCATGGCCGACCCCGGCGTGCAGCATCTCATCCGGCGCCATGGCGCGATCCTGGTGCCGGACTCCATCCGACCCCACGACGAATAGGAGCCGCCCATGCGCGGAAACATTGCCCAGCTGATGCAGCAGGCGCAGAAGATGCAGGAAGACATGCAGCGCGTGCAGGAAGAACTCGCGCGCACGGAAGTCACCGGCAACGCCGGCGGCGGCATGGTCAGCGTCACCCTCACCGGGCGCATGGAGTGCCGCAAGGTGCGGATCGACCCCGGCGTGCTCGCCGACCCGGAGATGGCCGAGGACCTGGTCGCCGCGGCGTTCAACGACGCGGTCAACAAGGCCAATGCGCTGTCGCAGGAAAAGCTGGGTGCCGCCGCCGCCGGCCTGCCGCTGCCGCCCGGGATGAAGCTGCCGTTCTGACGTGGCCTCGCTGCTGGAACAACTGATCGAAGCCTTGCGCGTGCTGCCGGGCGTCGGCCCGAAATCGGCGCAGCGCATGGCCTACCACGTGCTCGAGCGCGAGCGCGACGGAGGCCGCCGCCTCGCCGAATCGCTGGCCGCCGCGGTCGAGCGCATCGGCCATTGCGCGCGCTGCCGCGACTTCAGCGAAACCGACGTGTGTGCGACCTGCGCCAGCGCGGCGCGCGATGCCGCCACGCTGTGCGCGGTGGAATCGCCGGCCGACCGCCTGGCGATCGAGCAGGCCACCGGCTATCGCGGCCTGTACTTCGTGCTGCAGGGGCGGTTGAGCCCACTGGATGGGATCGGCCCGCGCGAACTCGGGCTGGACCGCCTCGGCGACCGCCTCGCCGAGGGCGAGGTGCGCGAGCTGATCATCGCCACCAACCCCACGGTCGAGGGCGAAGCCACCGCGCACTACCTCGCGCAGCTGGCGCGGCAGCACGGCGTGCGCCCCAGCCGGCTCGCCCACGGGGTGCCGCTGGGCGGCGAACTCGAATACGTGGACCGCGGCACGCTGTCGCATGCCTTCGGTAGCAGGAGCGAAATGACATGACCACGCCTTCGGACGGCGACACCATCTTCCACCGGATCATGCGGCGCGAGATTCCCGCCGACATCGTCTACGAGGACGAGCACCTCGTCGCCTTCCGCGACATCGCGCCGCAGGCGCCGGTGCACGTGCTGTTCGTGCCCAGGGAGGACATCCCGACGATGAACGCGCTGGAGCCCGCGCACGCGGAACTCGTCGGCCGGCTGGTCGTGGCCGCGGCCGCGTACGCGAAGCGGGAAGGTTACGCAGACTCCGGCTATCGCATCGTCGTCAACTGCAACGAGGATGCCGGGCAGACCGTGTTCCAGCTGCACCTGCACCTGCTGGCCGGCGCGCCGCTGGGGCATTTCGGCACGCCGTAGCGCCGACCCAGGGTCGGCTAGTACCACCACCCCCAGCCGCCCCACCAGTACGGCACCGGCCGCTCGACCACGTCCACGCGGTCGCGCACCGGCCACAGGTACACGACGTCCGCGGCGACGCGCGGGAAGCGGTAGTCGTAGCCGCCGATCTTGCGCGTCTCGTAGCCCTCGATGCGCCCGGCGAAGGTGACCTCGCGGTTCTTCTCGAACAACGCCGGGTCGTAGAAGCCGGTGCGGCAGGCGATGAAACGGCCGCCGACCTCGTCGCTGGCCCAGCGCGGACGGCCGCTGGCGTCCAGGCGCGTGGAGATCATCTCGAAGCAGGTCCGGTCCTGCTGCGGCTCGACCGCGACGATGCGCCCGCCCCAGCGCACCGGCGCGCCGGTGCTGTCGCGCGCGGACGCTTCGTGCGGGGTGATCGGCGCGTACTGGCCCTGCAGCGGCACCGGCTGCGTCGCGCAGGCGGCCAGCGCGGCGGCGACCAGGAAGGGAAGGGCGAGTCGGATGGCGCTCATGGTCTGCTCCAGGGTCCGGGGTCGGGCCGATGCCGGCGCAAATCGCGCTGCAGCGCCGCCGACGAGGGGCGAGGGTCCTGCCGGCCAGCGTAACGCCAGTTGTTGAAACGCAGGATGAGCCGTCGCAGGCCGTCCGCGCCCGCCGGCCGCGACCGGGCGACGCGCTCGGCCCAGGCGAGGGCCGGCTCGTGCGGCGCGCGCCCGAGCCCGACCCGCGCATACCGCCGGCCCAACCGGTGCCAGGCGCGCAGCACCGGATCGCGCTCGCGTCCGGCGCGCGCGGCGAGCCAGGCCATCCACAGCAGCGAAAGCACGGCGACGCCGACGAAGACCGTCACCAGTCGCGCGGGCGGCAGGTTGTCCACGCCGAAGGGCCGCAGCAGTTGCCGCTGCCGCGCCGCGTCGAAGCCGAGCACGAAGTCGTTCCAGCCGCGACGCAGCCAGTCCCCCAGGTCCATCACCGGCGTCAGGTTGGCCAGGCCGCCGAGCGCGCCCGCGCCCGGTGCGCGGTCGGCGAGCGTGTCGTAAATGCGTTCCGGGGCGACCGCGGCAGTGGGATCGAAGCGGACCCAGCCGCGCCCCGGCATCCACGCCTCCGCCCAGGCGTGCGCGTCGGAATTGCGCACGAGCCAATAGTCGCCGATGGGATTGCGGTAGCCGCCGACGTAGCCGGTGACGACCCGGGCCGGAATCCCCGCCGCGCGCATCAGCACCACGAACGCGCCGGCGAAGTGCTCGCAGTAGCCCTCGCGAAAGTCGAACAGGAACTCGTCCACCGCGTGGCGGCCGGGCAGCGGCGTCGCCAGGGTGTAGCCGAAATCCTCGTTGATCATGCGCATCGCACGCGCCACGATCGCCGCGTCGTCGTCGCCGGCCTCGGCGCGCCACTGCCGGGCGAGCGCCAGGGTCCGCGGGTTGTAGCCTGCGGGCAAGGCCAGCGCCGCGCGCCGCAGCGTCGCCGGCAACTCGAGGTCGAACGCGACCGGAGGCGCCGAGCGCAGTCGCCAGTGGCTGGCGCGGTTGAGCGGTTGCTGCGCGCGCAGGCTGTAGTCGCGCGAGAGCCGCGCACCCGCCGGCGCCGACAGCGGCAGGTCCAGCGCGACCAGCTGGCGGCGGTCGGTGGGTTCGACCTCGAGCCGGTAGTCCCAGCGAACGGCGCCGCTGCGCACGCGTGGCGGCGGGAGGTCGCGCAGCCAGCCCGACTGCGTCCAGGTGCGCCCGTCGTACTGCCACAGCACCGGGCCGCGCCAGTACAGCTGTTCGCGCGCCGGCGTGGCGCCGTGGAACTGCACCCGCAGTGCCGTGGTGTCGTCGTTGAGCACCTCGATCCATTCGCCAGGTGCCATGTGGTCGGACAGGCCCGGGCGCGCCATTGCCCGCTCCGGCACGCCCCACAAGGGCGAGGCCAGGCGCGGGAACAGCCAGAAGGTGGCCAGCGCCAGCGGCAGCCCCAGCGCGACCAGGCGCAACACCGTCGCCAGCCGTTGCACGGGACGGCGCGCGCGGACATCGCCCGATTCCAGTTCCGCCAGCTGCAGCAGCGCCGCCAGGGCCACCAGCGTGCCGGCCAGGCCGAGCAAGAGCGCCAGTGGTCCCTGATCGAGCAGGAAGGTCGCGAACGGCGCGAACAGGGCGAAGCCGAGCAGGCTGCGGGCGTCGCGCAGGCTCGCGGTTTCGGCGGGCTTGATCGCCAGCATGGCCGCGAGCAGGGCGCAGGCGGTGTCGCGACCGAAGCGGAAATGCGCGGCGCCCAGCACGCCGCCGACCAGCGCCAGCCACAACAGCAGGCGCAGCCAGCCGGGCAGGGGCCGCGACCACGCGGCCGCCACCACCAGCGCGGCAGCCGCGCCGATGCCGGGACCAAGCCATCCGGGCAGCTGCAGCAGCAGCGGCAGCAGGCAGGCGGACGCGGCCAGCAGCGACCAGGTGCGTGCGCGGCGGTCGAGCGGCGGGCTCATGCGGGCAACAGCGCCAGTGCGCGCAGGCAGGCATGGCGATGGGCGTGGCCCTTTCCGGGACCGATGGGAGCCTGGCCCGGCAGCAGCAGGCGATAGCGGCGGCCCTCGCGTTCCGCGTCGTCGACCCAGCGCGCGAGGCGACGGATGCGCGCTTCGCGGTCCAGCGGTGCCAGTTGCTGCCAGTCCAGCACGAGGTCGCCACCCAGCGGTTGCTCGTACTCGCGCACCAGCAGCGTGTCTCGGCGCGCCGACGGCTTCCATGCGATCGCGCGGCGCGGGTCGCCGCGTCGGTAGGCGCGCAGGTGGTGCACGTCGTCGCCGGCCGGGTGCAGGCGCGCGGCCGCCGCCGCGCCGGCGCCCTGCGGCAATGGCGGCGCGTTCACTTCCGGCGCGGGGTAGACGAGCAGCGATTCGCGCGGCCATGCGTAGGCCCAGGCGCGGGCCAGGCCCAGCGGCCGCGTGGTCGACAGCCGCAGGCGCCCGACCTCGAGCCAGCCGCGCCGCGCCGTCGGCAGGTGCAGCGTCGCCTGGCCGCTGCCGTCCTCCAGCGACAGCACCGCGCTGCCCGCGTCGGTTTCGATGCGCAATCCATGCCGCGACCTGCCCGGCGCCGCGCGCGCGTGCACGCGCACCGCCAGCGGCTTGCCGGCGGCCACCGGTTCGGCGCCGACGCCGTCTATGACCAGGCCGGTCAGCTGCAGGTGCGCGGCCAGCAGGCTGGCATTGGCAGCGCCGCCCAGCAGCAAGGCCAGCAACAGCGCGGGATTGTTGTTGTAGTTCAGCGCGCCGAGCCCCATGACCAGCAGCAGCACGCCGAAGAACAGGCCGAACGCGGTCGGCAGCACGTACACGCGGCGCCGGTCCAGGCGCACGGGCAGGGCTTCGGGCTGGCGCGGGCGCGCCCAGCCACGGAAGCGCTCGCGCCACGTCGCCACCGGCATCAGTCCACCGGGACGGCGTGCAGGATCTCGCGCGCCAGGCCGGGCGGATCGCCACCGTCGGCATCGGCGAGCAGACGGTGCGCCGCCACCTGCACGAACAGCGCCTGCACGTCGTCGGGCAGCACGTGGGCGCGGTCGCGCAGCAGCGCGTGCGCGCGCGCCGCGCGCAGCAGCGCGATGCCCGCGCGCGGCGACAGGCCCACGCGCACCCCGGGGTGCTGGCGGCTGCGCGCAAGCAGCGCCTGCACGTAGTCGAGGAGCGGCGCGCTGGCGTGGACGGTGCCCACCGCCTGGCGCAGCGCCAGAACGTCGGGCGCATGCAGCAGCGGCGTCGTGCGCGCGATGAGCTCGCGCCGGTCGGTGCCGGCGAGCAGCGCGCGCTCGGCCGCCTCGTCCGGATAGCCCAGTGTCAGGCGCAGCAGGAACCGGTCCAGCTGCGAATCCGGCAGCGGGTACGTGCCCGACAGGTCCACCGGGTTCTGCGTGGCGATGACGAAGAACGGGTCCGGCAAGGCATGCGTGGTGCCGTCCACGGTGACCTGGTGCTCGGCCATCGCCTCGAGCAGCGCGCTTTGCGTGCGCGGCGGCGCGCGGTTGATCTCGTCGGCCAGCAGCACGTGTGCGAACACCGGGCCCGGGTGGAACTCGAAGCGACGCGCCTGCGCGTCGAACACCGAGACCCCGACGATGTCCGACGGCAGCAGGTCCGAGGTGAACTGCACGCGCTGGAAGCCCAAACCCAGCGTCGCGGCCAGGGCGTGGGCGAGGGTGGTCTTGCCCAGGCCCGGAAGGTCCTCGATCAGCAGGTGCCCGTCCGAGAGCAGCGCGACGAAGGCCAGGTCCACCTCGCGGGGCTTGCCCAGCACCAGGGCGTTGACCTGGGACAACGCGTCGCGAAGCGCCGTTCGCAGGGGCTCGGTTAGCATGGCGCCCGCCATGGGTGTTGCCGCCGACATGCGCACCTCCTCACGACTGGTCCCCCGAGTGTAACGAGGCCCCACGCATGCGGGTAACGATGGTGTCACGACGCTGGTTCCTCGCCCTGTGGGCGGGCCTGCTGCTGGCCAAGCTGCTGCTCGCGGCGCGCCTGCCGCTGTTCGTGGACGAGGCCTTCTACTGGCAGGAAGGCAGGCATCCCGCCTGGGCGTATTCCGACCTGCCGGCGCTGACGGCGTGGCTGGCGCGGCTGGGCACCGCGGTGGGCGGCGAGCATCCGCTGGCCCTGCGCCTGCCGTTCCTGCTGCTGTCGGCGTTGCTGCCGTGGCTGGTGCAGCGCATCGCCGCGCGCGAGTTCGGCCAGGCCGCCGGCTGGCAGGCGGGCAGTTACGCGATGCTGCTGCCGCTGGCCGGCACCCTGGGCCTGCTGGCGCTGCCCGACGTGCCGATGGTGCTGGCGACGCTGCTGTGCATGGACGCGGGCACGCGGCTGCTGCGCGGCGTGACCGCGGGCGCTGCGCTCGAACTCGCGCTGGGGCTGGGCATCGGCGCGCTGTGCCACTACCGTTTCATCGCGGTGATCGGCGTCGGCGCGCTGGCGCTGCTGCTGTTGCCCGCCGGGCGGCAGGTCCTGCGCGATCCACGGGTGATCGTCGCGCTCGCCTTCGGCGCCGTGGCGTGGCTGCCGTTGCTCGGCTGGAACTACGGCAATGCCGAGGCCGGCCTGCGCTTCCAGCTGGTCGACCGGCATCCCTGGACGTTCCACGCCGACGGCGCCTGGTTCCTGCTCGAGCAGGCGCTCCTGGTCACTCCGCTGCTGTTCGCAGCGCTGCTGCTCGCGGCGGCCAGGCAATGGCGCGGCGGTTCCACCGTCACCCGCTACTTTGCGCTGCTCGGCGTGCTGATGATCGGTGGCTTCTTCGTGCTCGGCTTCTTCGCCGACACCGAACGCGTGAGCTTCCACTGGCCGCTGCCCGGGTGGTTCGCACTGCTGCCGCTGCTGCCGGGCGTGCTGCGCGGCTGGCCGGAGTGGCTGCGGCGGTCGACCGCGGTGGTCGCGGCGCTCGGATTGCTGGCGATGCTGGGTTACTACGCGGCCGTCTCGAACCCGGTATTGCGCGCGCAGGCGTCGGACACGAAGGCCTATCCCGCGAACTTCGCCGGCTGGCAGCCGTTGGCCGAGGCGGTGCGCGAACAACGCGCGAGGATGCCCGCCGACACGGTGCTGCTCGCGGACAACTTCAAGATCGGTGCGGAGCTCGGCTTCGCGCTCCGCGATCCCGACATCCCGGTGCTGCCCCACCCGCTGAACGCCAAGCACGGCCGCGCGCCGCAGCTGGCGCTGTGGGGCCTGCGCGTGGAGCGGCGCGAGGCGCTGGGCGCGCGTCCGCTGCTGCTGGTCGTGGGCGCGACGGATGTCGCGTACAAGCACCTGCTCGAGCGCTACCACGCCCTGTGCGACATGCTCGGTCCATTGCCGCCGCCACGCGTCGTGTCGGCCGACCATGGCCGCCAGCGCTTCTTGTTGTTCGCGTTGGGGCGCGAACGCGCCGCAGGGCAATGCACGACGCCGGCGATGGGCTGGATCGACGTGCCCGGGCCCGGGGCCGCGGTGGGCCGGCGCTTCGAGGTCGCGGGCTGGGCGTTCAAGGATGGCGTCGGCATTGACGCGGTCGAGGTCACGCTCGACGGCAAGGTGGTCGCCACCGCCGACTACGGCAGCGAGCGTCCGCACGTTGCCGCGTTCTGGAAGATCTCCACCGATGCGGCGCATCCGGACGTCGGCTTCCGTGCCTTGGTCGAGCTGCCGCCGGGCATGTCGGGCACGCACTGGCTGGGCCTGCGCCTGCACGGCACGGACGGCAGCATCGAGCCGTGGCCCGGGCAACGCCTGCACGTGCGCGAGGGGGCGCCCTAGCGCGGCATCTTCAGCGCTGCGCGACCAGCACCGGGCGCGCATGCCCGAGGAACGCGCGCGGCGGCGACCACAACGCCGCGCGCGCGAAGCCCGCCGCGCGCACCCGCGCCGGCAGGTCGTCGCCGTAGTCGCGATACACCAGCACCGCACCCGGGCCGCGCAACCGGTCGCCGTGGTACGCCGGCGGCAGCAGGTGTTCGACGCGGCCGCCCACGCTCCGCGCGCGTTCCACCGTGGTTGTCGCGGCGTGCATCGGCACGGGGACCAGCAGCCAGCCGCCGGGCGCCAGCACTCGGTGGAGTTCGCGGAAGCCGGCCGCGTCGTCGGGGACGTGCTCGAAGACTTCGGTCGAGGTGCACAGGTCGAAGCTGCCGTCGCCGAAGCTCAGGGCCTGCACGTCCTCGCAGCGGATCCCGGCGCGGGTGGTGCCGGGCGCGACGCCGTCGAGGTACTCGCTGGTGGCCGTGTCGCGGCAATGCGCACGCAGCCAGCGCGGCACCGGGCCCACCGTGGAGAGTTCATAGGCGCGCCGCGCGGCGAGCCCCGGCACGTGCGCCCGGATCGCCGCCAGCAGCGAGAGGTGCACCGGCGTGCCGCGGCAGCGCAGGCAGCGCACCTGCATCTCGTCGGCGCCCCAGCGCAGCAGCAGCGACGGCCCGCAACCCGGGCAGCGGAACGGCCGCACCGTCGCGTTCACGGCACCGCGAACCCGGCATCGCGCAGCAGGCGGGCGGTGTCGATCAGCGAGAGGCCGACCAGCGCGGTCGGGTCGCGGGTCTCGATGGCCTCGAACAGGGCGATGCCCAGGCCTTCGGACTTGAAGCTGCCCGCGCAGTCCCACGGTTGTTCGGCAGCGAGGTAGCGTTCGATCTCGCCGGCGTCGAGCGTGCGGAAGCGCACGCGGGTGGTGTCCTGCGCCTCCAGCAGGCGGCCGTCGCCCTGGGCCAGGCACAGGGCGGTGTGGAACAGGACCTCGCGGCCCGACATGGCCGCCAGTTGCGCGCGGGCGGGGCCGGGGCCGCCGGGCTTGCCCAGCGGGGCGCCGTCCAGCTCGGCCACCTGGTCGGAGCCCAGCACCCAGGCGTCGCCCGCGCGCCGGGCCACCGAACGGGCCTTGTCCGCGGCCAGGCGCCGGGCCAGGGCCGCA
>DASWQG010000236.1:0-1857 GCA_036403775.1 Luteimonas sp. | reverse complement strand
TGAAACTGTCGTAGGCGGCGGGATCGGGTTCGAGCGCCTCGGTGAGGTCCACGCCGAAGCGGCGGGTGACCGTGTCGATCAGCCAGCGCCGCAGCCGCGGATGTTTCGAGTAGGCGATGCGGCGCGCGAGGCCGGACAGGGCCCGGTGCGGCAGCGCGTGGGTGAGGCGGGTCAGCGGGTCCATGGCATCGTCGCCCGCGTCAGCGGCTGAGGGCGAGCAGGTCGACGGCGATCGCGCCGGGATCCAGCGGCGGCGTCAGCAGCCCGGCCATGCGCCCCTGCGGGTCGAGGACGGCGAGCGACGCGGAGTGGTCGATGCTGTACTGGTCGGCGGGCGCGCCTTCGGGCGCGGGCACCTTCATGAAGACCATGGACATCGAGCGCGCGAAGCGCTCCAGCGCCGGCACGTCGGCGGTGGCGGCCAGCGTGTCGCGATGGAAGGCGTGCGCGTATTCGCCGATGCGGTCCGGCGTGTCCCGCTCCGGGTCCACGGACACGAACAGCACGCGCGGCCGGGTCGCCTCCGGCAAGGCCGCCCAGCGCTGTTGCGCCTGCGCGAGCTGGGCGAGGGTGGTGGGACACACGTCAGGGCAATGGGTGAAGCCGAGGAACACCACGGTCCAGTGGCCCTTGAGCTCGCCGGGCACCAGCGGCGTGCCGTCGGACTGCTGCAGCGAGAACGCGGGCAGCTCGCGCGGCTGGTCGAACAGCTTCACCGCCTGCAGGGCCGGCGCCGGGCGGGCGCCGCCGAACCAGGCCTGCGCGGCCCAGAGGCCGAGGCCGGCGGCGAGCGCGGCGGCCAGCACGAGGGCGGTGGTGCGATTGAACATGCGGCGGCCTTCTTCACCCGTTGCTTGAACTTCGGCCATGATACCGGCGCCACCGCTATAATTCGCGGTCCCGCGCCACCCCGGCTGCCAGCGGACCCGCCATGACCGATGAGCTGCGCACGATCATCGACCTGATCCGCTACGGCGCCAGCCGCTTCAACGCGGCAGGGCTGACCTTCGGCCACAGCTTCGACAATGCGCTGGACGAGGCCACCCAGCTGACGCTGCACGCGCTGCACCTGCCGCACGACATCGGCCCGGCCTACGGCCAGGCGCGGGTGACGATGGCGGAGAAGGAGGAGGTGCTGGCCCTGTTCCTGCGCCGCATCGAGGAGCGCATCCCCGCGGCCTACCTGACGGGCGAAGCGTGGTTCGCGGGCCTCTCGTTCAAGTCCGACCCGCGCGCGCTGGTGCCGCGCTCGCCGATCGCCGAACTCATCGAGGCCGGCTTCGAGCCCTGGCTCGGCGGCCGCGAGGTGCGGCGCGCGCTGGACCTGTGCACCGGCTCGGGCTGCATCGCCATCGCGATGGCCCACCACAACCCGGACTGGCACGTGGACGGCGTGGACCTGTCCGACGAGGCGCTGTCGCTGGCGCGCGAGAACCAGCAGCGGCTGCACGCCGACAACCTGCGCCTGCTGAAGTCGGACCTGTTCTCGGCGCTGCAGGGCGAGCATTACGACCTGATCGTCACCAACCCGCCCTACGTCACCGACGACGAGACCGACGCGCTGCCGCGCGAATACGCGCACGAGCCGGAACTCGGCCTGCGCGCGGGGCGGGACGGGCTGGACCTGGCACTGCGGATCCTGCGCGATGCGCCGCTGCACCTGACCGAGGACGGCCTCCTCGTCTGCGAGGTCGGCGAAGCCGAGCAGGCATTGTCGAGGCTGCTGCCGGAACTGCCGCTGGCCTGGGTCGAGTTCAAGGTCGGGCAGATGGGCGTGTTCGTCGCCGAGCGCCACGACCTGGTCGCGCACCATGCCCGCATCCGCGCGTTCGCCGACGCGCGCGAGCAGGCCGCGAC
>DASWQG010000235.1:0-11769 GCA_036403775.1 Luteimonas sp. | reverse complement strand
GGACCCGAAGAAGCACCCCGATGCGAAGCGCTACGCGAAGCTGAGCTACGACGAGGTGCTCGCGCGCGACCTGCAGGTGATGGACACCGCCGCGTTCGCACTCGCGCGCGACAGCGAACTGCCGCTGCGCGTGTTCGACATGTCGCAACCGGGGACGCTGCTGAAGATCCTGCGCGGTGAGGACATCGGCACGCTGGTGCAGGGAAGGGGCAACCACCAGGTGGCCTGATGCACGGGCACGACCACGTCCACGGGCACGCGACGCGATCCTTCGCGATCGCCACGCTGGTCAACCTCGCCTACACCGCGCTGGAAGCGGGCTACGGCTTCGCCACCGATTCGCTGGCGCTGCTGTCCGATGCGCTGCACAACCTCGGCGACGTGCTCGGCCTGGGCCTGGCCTGGGGTGCCGCGGTGCTCGCGCGGCGCCTTCCGACGCAGCGCCACACCTACGGTTGGCGCCGCGCCACCCTGCTCTCGCCGCTGGCCAACGCGCTGCTGCTGGTGCTGTTCGCCGGCGCATTGTCCTGGGAGGCGCTGCGCCGCATGGGCGAGCCGCCGCAGATCCCGGCGCTGCCGGTGATCGTGGTGGCGGCGATCGGCATCGCCGTGAACCTGGGCGCGGCGCTGCTGATGCGCGGCGGCCACGACCACGATCTCAACCGCCGCGGCGCCTTCCTGCACCTGCTGGCGGATGCCGCAGTCTCGCTGGCCGCGGTCCTGGCCGGCATCGGCATGCTCTGGCTGGGCTGGGCCTGGCTGGACCCGGCGACTGCCCTGCTGGTCGGCGCGGTGGTCGCGTTCAGCGCCTTCGGCCTGCTGCGCGACGCCTCCGACGCCGCCATGGACGCGGTGCCCGCCAGCCTCGACGCCCGCGAAGTCCAGGGCTGGCTGGAAGGCCAGGACGGGGTCTCCGCCGTGCACCACCTGCACATCTGGTCGCTGGGCGCGGGCGAGGTCGCCATGACCGCCCACCTGGTGCGCCCCGGGGCCGAGGGCCACGACCGCTTCCTCGATCGCGTCCACGCAGGGCTGGAAGCCCGCTTCGGCATCAACCATCCGACCCTGCAGGTCGAGTTCGGCGACAGCTGCGGGCACGACGCGCACGACAGCGCCCCGCACGCGCACTGAGCGCGGGCCGCCGGCGCGGCCGCGTTCGCTATACTCCTCCGGCTTGGCAGGAGCCCCGGAGCACGCATGATCAACGAGATCCATAAAGACGCGCAGGCGCGCATGGCCAAGAGCATCGACGCGCTGCGCCACACCCTGGTGAAGGTCCGTACCGGCCGCGCCTCGACTGCGCTGGTCGAGCACATCAGGGTCAACTACTACGGCTCCGACGTGCCGCTGTCGCAGGTCGCCAGCGTCGCCGTGGCCGATGCCCGCTCGCTGACCATCACCCCCTGGGAAAAGCAGATCGTCGGCGCGGTGGAGAAGGCGATCCTTGCCTCCGACCTCGGCCTGACCCCGAACACCGCCGGCACCGTGATCCGCCTCAACCTGCCCGCCCTCACCGAGGAGCGCCGCAAGGAGCTGTCCAAGGTCGTGCACGGCGAGGGCGAGGACGCGAAGGTGGCGATCCGCAACATCCGCCGCGACGCCAACCAGCAGGTCAAGGAGCTGCTGAAGGAGAAGCAGGTGAGCGAGGACGAGGCGGCGCGCAGCGAAGCCGAGATCCAGAAGATCACCGACAAGGCGATCAAGGACGTCGACGACGTGGTCAAGGCCAAGGAACAGGAACTGATGGCGGTCTGACCGCCGCCTGCATGGCCGCCACCCCGCCTGACCCGGGCCGCATTCCCCGCCACCTCGCCGTCATCATGGACGGCAACGGGCGCTGGGCGCAGCAGCGCCGCCGCCCCCGCGCCATCGGCCACCGCGCCGGCGCGCGCGCGGTCAACCTCTGCATCGATTTCTGCCTGGACAAGGGCATCGGCGCACTGACCCTGTTCGCGTTCTCGAGCGAGAACTGGGGGCGTCCGGAAGAGGAAGTCGGCGCGCTGATGAAGCTGTTCATGAACGCCCTCGACCGGGAGGTCGCCGAACTGCACCGGCGCGGCGTGCGCGTGGCCTTCATCGGCGAGCGCACGAGGTTTTCCGAGGCGATCCGCGCGCGGATGGACCAGGCCGAGGCGCTGACCGCCGGCAACACCCGGCTCGCGCTGAACATCGCCGCCAGCTACGGCGGCCGCCAGGACATCGCCGCGGCCGCGCGCTCCATCGCCGAGGATGTCGCCGCCGGGCGCCTGCGCCCCGGGGAAGTCGACGAAGCCCTGTTCGGCACGCGGGTCGCGCTGGCGGACCTGCCGGCCCCGGACCTGTTCATCCGCACCGGCGGCGATTGCCGCATCAGCAACTTCCTGCTGTGGCAGATGGCCTACACGGAGCTCTGGTTCACCGAGACGTTGTGGCCCGCGCTGGATGCGGCGACACTGCAGCGCGCGCTCGACGACTACGCGAGCCGCGAACGCCGCTTCGGGCTCACCGGGGCGCAGGTGGCCGGCACCCAGCACGAGGTTTCCGCATGACCCGCACGCGCGTGATGGCGGCGCTGATCCTGACCCCGATCGCGATCGCCGCGATCCTCCTGCTGCCCACGCCGTGGATGCTGGCCCTGGCCGCGCTGCTGTTCCTGGGCGGGCTGTGGGAGTGGTTCCGCCTGGCCGACATCGAGGACACCCTGGCGCGCAGCGTCCTGCTGGTGGTGAACCTGGCCCTGATGGTCGCCATCGTCTGGGGATCGCGCACCAGCCAGGGCTTCAGCTACGTGCTGCTGCAACTGATGACCGTCATCGGCGTCGCCTGGTGGCTGCTGGCGCTGCTGTGGCTGCGCCACTTCGAGTTCGGCGCCAACCATGCCGCGACCCATGCGCGGGTGTTCAAGCTGGCGGCCGGCACGCTGGCGATCGTGCCTGCCTGGTGCGCGCTGGGCTTCCTGCACGGCAGCGAAGCCGACGGCCACCGCTGGCTGTTCGTCGCGCTGGCGATCGTCTGGGCCGCGGACACGGGCGCGTATTTCGCCGGCCGCCGCTTCGGCAAGCGCAAGCTGAGCCCGCGGATCAGCCCCAACAAGACCGTCGAGGGCCTGGTCGGGGGGCTGGTGTGCGGCCTCGTGGTCGCTCTCGCCTTCGCGCCGTTCGCCGGCGCCCGCCTCGGCGAACTGCCGCTCGTGGCGCTGGCGGCGTTCGCCGCGGTGCTGTTCTCGGTGGTCGGCGACCTGTTCGAAAGCCTGCTCAAGCGCCACGTCGGCGCCAAGGATTCGGGCGCGCTGATCCCCGGCCACGGCGGCATCCTCGACCGCATCGACGGCGTCGTCGCCGCGCTCCCGGTGTTCACGCTGGCCAAGGCCTGGCTCGGGTTCTGACCATGGCCGGGCCAGGCAACGCAGGCGCGCCGGCGCGGCAGGTCGCCGTATTGGGCGCGACCGGATCGATCGGCGCCTCGGCGCTGGACGTCATCGCCCGCCACCCCGCCCGCCTGCGCACCAGCGTGCTGGCGGCCGGCTCGCGGGTGGACGCCTTGCTGGCGCTGTGCCGCGCGCACCGCCCCGACCATGCCGTGGTCGCCGACGCGTCGGCGTACGCCGCCCTGCGCGATGGCCTGCGCGAGGCCGGCCTGCCCACCCAGGCCCACTGCGGCGACGAGGCGCTGCAGGCGCTGGTCACCGGCGAAGCCTGCGACACGGTGGTCGCCGCGATCGTCGGCGCCGCCGGCTTGCCCAGCACCCTGGCCGCGGCCAGCGCCGGCAAGCGCCTGCTGCTGGCGAACAAGGAATCGCTGGTGCTGGCTGGCGAGCTGCTCACCCGGGCCGCGCGCGAAGGCGGGGCGCTGGTGGTGCCGATCGACAGCGAGCACAACGCCATCTTCCAATGCCTGGGCGGCACGCCGGAAGCCGCGGAGGTCGCCGGCCTGTCCCGGATCGTCCTCACCGCCTCGGGCGGGCCGTTCCGCGGACGCCACCGCGACGAACTGGCGGCCGTCACCCCCGCCGAGGCGGTCCGCCACCCGAAGTGGTCCATGGGCCCGAAGATCTCGGTGGATTCGGCGACGTTGATGAACAAGGGCCTGGAGGTGATCGAGGCCCACCACCTGTTCGGCCTGCCCGGCGAGCGGATCGGCGTGCTGGTCCACCCGCAGAGCCTGGTCCACTCCCTGGTGGAGTTCGTCGACGGCTCGACCCTGGCGCAGCTGGGCCTGCCGGACATGCGTACCGCGCTGGCGGTGGGGCTGGGCTGGCCCGAGCGGATCGCCTCGGGCGTCGCCGGGCTCGACCTGCTGCAGCACGGCCGCCTGGAGTTCGAACCGCCGGACCTCGGCGCGTTCCCCTGCCTGGCCCTGGCCTACCAGGCCCTGGCCGCCGGCGGCACCGCGCCCGCCGTGCTCAACGCCGCCAACGAAGTCGCTGTTTCATCCTTCCTTCAGGGTCGCACCGCTTTCCTCGGGATTCCCGCGCTGGTCGAGGATTGCCTGGCCGCCCTGCCCGCCACCGCCGCCCCCGACCTGGACACCCTGCTCGCGGCCGACGCCGCCGCGCGCGCCCACGCCGGGCGCCGCATCGCCGAAGGTGCCTTCGCATGAGCACCCTGCTCGGCTCGGTGTGGTGGATGATCGTCAGCCTCGGCGTGCTGGTGACGTTCCACGAGTTCGGCCATTACTGGACGGCGCGCCGCTGCGGCGTGCGCGTGCTGCGCTTTTCGGTGGGGTTCGGCAAGCCCCTGTGGCTGCGCCGCGGCCGCGACGGCACCGAGTACGCGATCGCCGCGATTCCGCTCGGCGGCTACGTGCGCATGCTCGACGAGCGCGAGGGCGAGGTGGCCGAAGCCGACGCCGCGCAGGCATTCAACCGGCAACCCGTGCTGCAGCGGATCGCGATCGTGGCCGCGGGCCCGCTGGCGAACCTGCTGCTGTGCGTCGCGCTGCTCTGGGGCATGTTCGTGATCGGGCGCCCGGACTACGCGCCGGTGGTCGGCCACGCCGACGCGATCGCGGCCAGCGCCGGACTGGTGCGCGGCGACACCCTGCTGTCGATCGACGGCACCCCCACGCCGACCTGGAGCGAAGCGGCCATGGCCCTGGCCACGGCGGCAATGGACCGCCGCGATGTCACCGTGGCCGGGCGCACGGCCGAAGGCAGCGAGGCCCGGCGTGAGCTGCGCCTGTCGGGCCTTCCCGGATCGCTCGACCAGCAGGCCGCCTTTGCCGCGATCGGACTGACCCCGCGGCACCACCTGCTGCCGGCGGTCGTGGGCCGGGTCGCCCCTGGCAGCGCGGCCTGGGGCGTGCTGGCGGAGGGGGATCGCGTCACCGCGATCGACGGCCGGCCGGTGGCCAGCTTCGACGAGATCGGCCCGCGCGTGCAGGCGGTCGGCCAGCGCGAGGCCATGGTCGAAGTCGAGCGCGACGGCGACCGCCTGGCGCTGGCGGTCACCCCGACCCGGCGCCTCGACGCCGACGGCAAGCCTTACTGGGCGCTGGGCATCACGCCCGCGCAGGCGCAAATGCCCGACTACGACGCCAGCCTGGAGCACGGCCCGGTCGCCGCGGTGCCGGCGGCGCTGCGCGAGACCTGGAAGCTCACCGGCGATTCGATGGCGATGATCGGCCGCCTCGTCACCGGCCGCGCCTCGGTGGAGAACGTTTCCGGGCCGATCACCATCGCGCGTTACGCCAACGCCTCGGCCCGGCTCGGGCCGGCCTGGTTCCTGAACTTCCTCGCCCTGCTGTCACTCAGCCTGGCGATCATCAACCTGCTGCCGATTCCCGTCTTGGACGGGGGGCACCTGCTGTATTACCTTATCGAGCTGGTCAAGGGCAGCCCGTTGAGCGAGCGGGCGATGGCCGCCGGGCAATACATCGGCCTGGCCCTGCTCGCGGGCCTGATGGGCCTGGCGTTCTACAACGACATCCTGCAGTTGCTGCGTTGATCCGCGGCCGACCCCAACCGGAACAGACATGACGCGACTCCCCCCACGCCGCCTGCTCGCCCTCGCATTGGCCTCGGCGACGGCGACGGCCGCGCCCGCCGCGCTCGCCCAGTCCACGAGCCCCTTCGCCGTGCCCGAGGCCGCCCCCGCGCAGGCTCCGGCGGCGCAGCCCACCGCGCCCGCGCCCGGCGGCTTCACCGTCGGCGACATCCGCATCGACGGCCTGCAGCGCATCTCCGCCGGCACGGTGTTCACCTACCTGCCGATCGAGCGCGGCGACCGCATCGACCACACCCGCGTCGCCGACGCGATCCGTGCGCTGTACAAGACCGGCTTCTTCGAGGACGTGCGCATGGACCGCCAGGGCGACATCCTGGTGGTGACCGTCACCGAGCGCCCGGCGATCAACAAGCTGACGCTGGTCGGCAACAAGGACATCAAGACCGAGGACCTGACCAAGGGCCTGTCCGACATCGGCCTGTCCGAGGGCGGCACCTTCGACCGGCTCAGCCTCGACCGCGTGGTGCAGGAGCTCAACCGGCAGTACAACAACCGCGGCAAGTACAACGTGGTGATCACGCCGACCGTGACCCGCCTGGACCGCAACCGCGTCGACGTCAACATCGACATCAAGGAAGGCAAGGCCGCGAGCATCCGCCACATCAACGTGGTCGGCAACGAGCAGTTCTCCGAGGAGGACATCGTCGCCTCGTGGGAGTCGCAGGAGCACAACTGGCTCAGCTGGTACCGCCGCGACGACCAGTACTCGCGCGAGAAGCTCTCCGGCGACCTCGAGAAGCTGAACTCGTTCTACCTGGACCGCGGCTACGTCGACTTCAGCCTCGACAGCACCCAGATCGAGATCAGCCCCGACAAGCGCGACATGTTCATCACCGCGGGCATCTCCGAGGGCGACCAGTACCGCGTCTCCAAGGTCGAGCTGACCGGCGACACCGTGCTGCCCCGCGAGGAAGTGGAGAAGCGCCTGTTCGTGCGCGAGGGCCAGGTGTTCTCGCGGCGCCTGCTGGACGCGACCTCGGATTCGATCAGCCTGTCGCTGGCCAACATCGGCTACGCCTTCGCCAAGGTGGACGTGATCCCGGACGTGGACCGCGCCAAGCGCACCGTCGGCATCCGCTTCAACGTGATCCCCGGTCCGCGCGTGCTGATCCGGCACATCGACTTCAAGGGCAACTCCCGCACCGCCGACGAGGTGCTGCGCCGCGAGATGCGCCAGTTCGAAGGCGCCTGGTACTCGCAGTCCGCGCTGGACCGCTCCAGGGTGCGCCTGCAGAACCTGGGCTTCTTCGAGACGGTCGAGGTCGACAAGGCCCCGGTGCCGGGTACCAACGACAAGGTGGATGTCACCTACACGGTGAAGGAGACGACGTCGGGCAGCTTCCTGTTCGGCGTCGGCTACTCCCAGCTCAGCGGCGTGACCACCTCGGTGCAGCTGTCCGAGAACAACTTCCTGGGCACCGGCAACCGCCTGTCGGTGTCGGCGCAGCGCAGCTACTACCAGGACAGCTACAACTTCTCGTTCCTCAACCCCTACTTCACCGACAACGGCGTGTCGCTGGGCTACTCGCTGAACCTGAGCGAGTTCGACTACTCGAACTTCAACGTCGCCCAGTACTCGACCACCAGCCGCGAGGCGCGCGCGATCCTCGGCCTCCCGATCAGCGAGTGGGATTCGGTGACCGCGTCGTTCGGCATCGACAGCAAGGAAATCCTCGCCTTCGAGGGCTCGACGCCCGCCGCGTTCGTGGACTACATCAAGGCGATCGGCCAGCGCACGTTCCATACCTGGCGCGGCCAGCTGGGCTGGGCGCGCGACACGCGCAACGACTACTTCATGCCCAGCACGGGCAGCCTGCAGCGCGTGACCGCGGAGGTCGCGCTGCCCGGCTCCACCGCCGAGTACTACAAGCTCGAGTACGAATACTCGCGCTACTGGCCGCTGAGCCCGGCGCTGATCCTGCGCACCGGCGTCAACCTCGGCTACGGCGACAGCTACGGCGACCCGGTGACGCGCAACCTGTGCTACACCGCGCCGACGCCGCCGACGCCGCCGACCACCGAGAACCCCAACCCGCCACCGCCGCCGCCCCCGCCGCCGCCGAGCGATCCCTGCAACCCGGATTCGCCCGACTACGTGAAGACGGTGACCGCCGACGGCCTGCCGTTCTTCGAGAACTTCTACGCCGGTGGCATCAGCTCGGGCGGGCGCATCCGCGGCTTCGTCGACAACACCGTCGGCCCGCAGGCGGAGAACGCCTTCGGCTTCCGCCGCCCGATCGGCGGCTCGGTGAAGACGGTCGGCTCGCTCGAACTGTTCTTCCCGCGCCTGTTCGACAGCCCGTCGGCGCGGATCTCGGCGTTCCTGGACTTCGGCAACGTGTACCGCGACTGGGACAGCTTCGACGCCAGCGAGATGCGCGCCTCCGCCGGCGCGGCGCTGCTGTGGCGCTCGCCGATGGGGCCGATCTCGATCAGCTACGCGTTCCCGCTGCGCACCCTGGAAGGCGACCGCACCGAGCGCCTGCAGTTCACCTTCGGCGGCCAGTTCTAGCCGCCGCGGGCAGCGCCGCATGACGTTCAGCGCCGCCGAGCTCGCCAGCCGCTTCGGGCTCGCCGTGCACGGCGACCCGGACGCGCGCGTGTCGGGCGTGGCGACGCTGGCCCGCGCCGGCGCCGGCGACCTCTCGTTCCTGGCCAATCCCCGCTATCGCGCGCAACTGGCCGATACCGCCGCGGGCGTCGTGGTGATGCGTGAATCCGACGCCGAGGGCTTCCGCGGCACCGCCCTGGTGGCGAGCGATCCGTACGTCGCCTTCGCCAGGGCCGCCGCCCTGTTCGAGGCGCGCGAGGCGCGCGAGCCGGGCATCCACCCGTCCGCCGTGGTCGAGCCTTCCGCGCGGGTCGCCGCCGGCGCCCACGTCGGTCCCTTCGCCAGCATCGGCGCGCGCAGCGTGGTCGAGCCCGGCGCGGTGATCGGACCGGGCTGCGTGGTCGGCGAGGATTGCGTGGTCGGCGCCGGCAGCGAGCTGGTGGCGCGCGTGGTCCTGGTGCGCCGCGTGCGCCTGGGGCGCCGCGTGCTGGTGCATCCCGGTGCCGTGCTGGGCGCCGACGGCTTCGGCATCGCGCTCGACCGCCCCGCCGGCGGCGAGCCGCACTGGGTCAAGGTGCCGCAGCTGGGCGGCGTCGTGGTCGGCGACGACTGCGAGATCGGCGCCAACACCTGCATCGATCGCGGCGCGCTCGACGACACCGTGCTCGAGGAAGACGTACGCCTGGACAACCAGATCCAGGTCGGCCACAACGTGCGCATCGGCGCGCACACCGCGATGGCGGGCTGCTCGGCGGTGGCCGGCAGCGCGCGCATCGGCCGCTACTGCCTCATCGGCGGCGGCGCCGGCGTGCTCGGCCACCTGGAGCTGTGCGACCGCGTCGTCGTCACCGCGATGAGCCTGGTCACCCATTCCATCCGCGAGCCCGGCGAATACTCCTCCGGCACGCCCTTGATGGACAACCGCGGCTGGCGCAAGGCGGCGGCCCGTTTCCGCCAGCTCGACGCGCTGGCCCGCCGGATCGGCGCTTTGCGCGATAATCCCGGCGAATGACCGCGCCACTCCCAGGGACGACCGCCGTGCAGCTGCCGATCGATGCCATCGCCATCCAGAAGATGCTCCCCCACCGCTATCCGTTCCTGCTGGTGGACCGGGTGCTGGAGTTCGAATCGCGCAAGCGCATCCTCGCGATCAAGAACGTGACCGTGAACGAGCCGTTCTTCCTCGGCCACTTCCCGGACCGGCCGGTGATGCCCGGCGTGCTGGTGATCGAGGCGCTGGCCCAGGCCGGCGGCCTGTTGACCCAGATGTCGCACGAGGCCGACGCGACCGGCAAGCTGTTCTACCTGGTGAAGATCGACAACGCGAAGTTCAGCCGCATGGTCGTCCCCGGCGACCAGGTCGAGCTGCATGTGTCCCTCAAGCGCACCATCCGCAACATGGCGCTCTACGACGCGGTGGCGAAGGTGGACGGCGAGCAGGTCGCCTGCGCGGAGATCCTCTGCGCCGAAGTGCAGGAATGACATGAGCGCGGCCCCCGGCATCCACCCGACGGCGGTGGTCGATCCGTCGGCGCAGGTCGGCGAGGGCGTGGCGATCGGCGCCTACACGGTCGTCGGGGCGGACGTGGAGATCGGCGCGGGCACCCGCGTCGGCGCGCACTGCACGATCGAGGGCCCGACCCGCATCGGCCGCGACAACCGAATCCACGGCCACGTCGCGATCGGCGGCGACGCCCAGGACAAGAAGTTCGCCGGCGAGCGCGCCGAGCTCGTCATCGGCGACCGCAACGTCATCCGCGAGTTCTGCACGATCAACCGCGGCACCGGCCACGGCGGCGGCTGCACCCGGGTCGGCGACGACAACTGGTTCCTCGCCTACGTGCACATCGCCCACGACTGCCAGGTCGGCAACGGCTGCGTGTTCTCCAACAACGCCACGCTCGCCGGGCACGTCGAGGTCGGCGACCAGGTGATCCTCGGCGGCTTCGCCGGCGTGCACCAGTTCTGCCGCATCGGCGCGCACGCCTTCATCGGCATGGGCGCGTTCGTCAACGGCGACGTGCCGCCGTTCGTGCTGGTCGCGCAGGAAGGCTACAGCCGGCCGCGCGGGGTCAACGTCGAGGGGCTCAAGCGCCGCGGCTTCGACGCCGACCGCATCGCCGCGATCCGCCGCGCCTACAAGGCGCTGTACGTGTCCGGCGCCAGGCTCGAGGAGGCGCGCCTGCAGTTGCAGGCGCTGGCCGGCGAGAGCGACGACGTGCGCGCGTTGCTGGCCTTCCTCGACGCCGGCGACCGCCCCCTGCTGCGATGAGCGACGGGCGCAAGCGCTTCGCGCTGGTCGCCGGCGAAGCCTCCGGCGACCAGCTGGGCGCCAGCCTGGTCGAGGCGCTGCGGCAACGCTATCCCGGGGCCGAGTTCGCCGGCATTGGCGGCGACGCCATGCGCGCCGCCGGCGTGGACACCTGGTGGGACGCCGGCGAACTGGCGGTGATGGGCCTGGCCGAGGTGCTGCGGCACCTGCCGCGCCTGCTGCGACTGCGCCGCGAGCTGCGCGAGCGCGTGCTGGCCTGGCGGCCGGACGTGTTCATCGGCATCGACGCGCCCGACTTCAACCTCGGCGTCGAGCGCTGGCTCAAGCGCCGCGGCGTGGCCACCGTGCACTACGTCAGCCCCTCGGTCTGGGCCTGGCGCGAATCGCGGGCGGCGAAGCTCGGCGAGAGCGCGGACATGGTGCTGTGCCTGTTCCCCATGGAGCCGGCGATCTACGCGCGGCACGGCGTGGATGCGCGCTTCACCGGCCATCCGCTCGCCGACGCGATCGCGCTGGAGCCCGACCGCGCCGCCGCGCGCGAGTCACTCGGCCTGCCCTTCCACGCGCCGGTGCTCGCGGTGCTGCCCGGCAGCCGGCTCGGCGAGATCGCGCGGATGCTGCCGGTGTTCCTGGAAGCCGCGGCGCGCGTCGCGCGCGACATCCCCGACCTGCAATTGCTCGTTCCCGCGTCCAACGCCGCCTGCCGCGACGCCATCGAGCGCGCGATCGCCGATTGCCGGGTCCCGCTTCCCGCTTCCCGGGTCCTGGACGGCCAGGCGCAGGCGGCGATGATCGCCGCCGACGTCGTGCTGCTCGCCTCCGGCACCGCCGCGCTCGAGGCGATGCTCTGCAAGCGGCCGATGGTGGTCGGGCACCGCATCGCGCCGCTGACCCACGCCATCGTCCGCCGCCTCGGGCTGCTCAAGTCCGCGCACGTGAGCCTGCCGAACGTGCTGGCCGGG
>DASWQG010000234.1:0-5872 GCA_036403775.1 Luteimonas sp. | reverse complement strand
GCGCCGGGTTCGCGCGCCACGACATCGCGGATCACCAGCCGCGGCACGCCGCGCAGCCGGTACTCGGCCGCGCCGCCGAACGTGATCTCCAGCCCGAGCGTGTTGCCGACGCGGGCCAGCAGGAAGCGCGTCGCGCGCTCGGGCTGCAGGGCGAATCGCAGCGCCAGCAGGAGCGCCAGCAGCGCCAGCGCGATCGCGACCAGGAGCCGGCGGCGGCGCGCGTCCATGCCGCGTGCGTCAGCCGCCGAGGCTGCGCGGCAGCAGCGCGTCGACGAAGGCCTCGGCGTCGAACACGCGCAGGTCCTCCGGTCGTTCGCCGATGCCGGCATAGCGGATGGGAATGCCGAACTCGCGCGCCAGCGCGAATACGACGCCGCCCTTGGCGGTGCCGTCGAGCTTGGTCACGACCAGGCCGGTGACGTTGACCGCCGCGTGGAACTGGCGCAGCTGCGACAGCGCGTTCTGCCCGGTGGTGCCGTCGATCACCATCAGCACCTCGTGCGGCGCATCGGGGTCGAGCTTGCCGAGCACGCGGCGGATCTTGCCCAGTTCCGCCATCAGGCCCTGCTGGGTGTGCAGGCGGCCGGCGGTATCGGCGATGAGGACCTCCACGCCGCGCGACTTCGCCGACTGCAGCGCGTCGAAGGCGACCGAGGCGGCGTCCGCGTCCTGGCCCTGCGCCACCACGGGCACGCCGTTGCGCTCGCCCCAGGCCTGGAGCTGCGCGACCGCCGCGGCGCGGAAGGTGTCGCCGGCCGCCAGCATCAGCGTCCGCCCCTCGTCGCGGAAGCGGCGCGCGAGCTTGCCGATGGTGGTGGTCTTGCCGACGCCGTTGACGCCAACGGTGAGGATCACGAACGGCCGCTTCGCCGGGTCGATCGCCAGGGGCACCGCCACCGGGCGCAGCAGCGCCAGCAGGTCGCCGCGCAACGCGGCCAGCAAGGCCGCCGCGTCGGCGAACTCGCGCGCGGCCATGCGCTTGCGCAGGTCGTCGACCAGCTGCGTGCTCGCGGCGACGCCGACGTCGGCGGTCAGCAGCGCGGTCTCGATCTCCTCCAGCAGCGCGTCGTCCAGCCGCGGGTTGCGCGAGAACAGGCCGCCGAGGGTGCGGGTGAAGCTGTTGCCGCGCAGGCGCTCGCGCCAGCCTTCGGCACCGGCGGGCGCGGCCGGCGCAGCGGGGGCTTCCTCCCGGAGGGGAGTCCCGGCCGGCGTCGGAGCGGGCGGAGGAGGGGGCGCATCGGCGGCGGGCGCCGCCGCTTCGGGCTTCTTGCGGCGGAAAAAACTCACCATCGTGGGGACCATCGCGCAGAATGGCGCGCATGGTAGCACCGGCCCCATTCACGATCCGATGAAGCGAAAGCCCCCAGCGCGGCGCAACGGCGACGGCGGCGTGGTCCGCATCATCGGCGGCCGCTGGCGCGGGACGCGGTTGCCGGTCGCCGCCCTCGAGGGCCTCCGCCCCACGCCGGACCGCGTCCGCGAAACCCTGTTCAACTGGCTGCAACCGATGCTGCCGGGGGCGCGTGTACTCGACCTGTTCGCCGGCAGCGGCGCGCTGGGACTGGAAGCGCTGTCGCGGGGCGCGGGCGAGGCCGTGCTGGTCGAGCGCGATCCCGCCGCCGCGCAATCGCTGCGCGAGGTCGTCGCGCGCCTGGAGGGCGGCGAGCGCGCGCACGTCGCCTGCGCCGACGCGCTCGCCTTCCTGCAGGCGCCGCTCCACGGCCGCTTCGACCTGGTGTTCGTCGATCCGCCCTTCGCCGCCGGCCTGCACGCGCCGGTGCTGGCGCGCCTGGCGCCGTGGCTGGAGGCGGATGCCTGGTTGTACCTGGAAGGGCCGCGCGACGGCGTCGAGCCCGATCCCGGGCAGTGGAGGCCGCATCGCGAAGGCAGCACGCGCGAGGTCCGCTATGCGCTGTACCGCCACGCGGGCCCTTCGGCGGCCTCCGCTGCTACACTGGCCGCGGATCCTGCAACCGACGGCACTCCAGCAGCATGAGCGTGGCCCGCACCCGCATCGCGGTCTATCCCGGCACGTTCGATCCGATCACGAACGGGCACGTGGACCTCGTCCAGCGCGCCGCGCCCCTGTTCGAACGCCTCATCGTCGGCGTCGCCGAAAGCCCGGCCAAGGGCCCGGCGCTGCCGCTGTCGCTGCGGGTGGAGCTGGCCAGCCAGGCGCTCGCCGGGTACGGCAACGTCGAGGTCCGCGGCTTCGACGGCCTGCTCGCCCATTTCGTCCGCGACCTCGGCGCCGGCGTCCTGCTGCGCGGGCTGCGCGCGGTCTCCGACTTCGAATACGAATTCCAGCTGGCCAGCATGAACCGGCACCTCGTGCCGCAGGCCGAAACCCTGTTCCTGACCCCGGCCGAGGAGTACGGGTTCATCTCGTCTTCGCTGGTGCGCGAGATTTCCCGCCTGGGCGGCGACGTTTCCGCGTTCGTGCCGCCGGCGGTGGCCAAAGCGCTGCAGGCCGAATGGCAGCGCACCGTTGCGTGAATGGAGTCCCTTGGGGGAGAGGCAACACATGAAGAACATGACGCGAATGATCCTGGTGGCGATCCTGGCCCTGCCGCTGCTGGCGGGCTGCAAGAAGGAGGAGGCGCCGAAGGTGGAGGCCCAGCCGCTGAGCGCCCCGGCCAGCGACGACCTGGGTGCGTGGCGCGACTACCTGCAGGACGTGGTGCCGCGGAACATGGGCGGCATCGCCAACCAGCCCTACGTCTACCTGCTGCCGGGCGAAAGCGCGCCCGACTTCCAGGCGCAGTACGACCGCATGCTCGAGAAGGCCCAGAGCGACGTCGGCCGCGGCATCATCGCCGGCAACATGCTGGCGTATGCGTCGCCGGCCTCGGCGAAGATGGCGGACATCGTCGTCGCCTCGTTCGAGGGCGTGCAGCCCGCGACGATGAAGGGCGTGCGCGTGCTGTTCATCGGCCAGCCCGCCGATGGCGAGCGGGTCAAGGCGGCGGTCGAGCCTGCCGGCGTCGACTACGTGTTCGTCGATTCGACGAAGTAGCCGAACCACCCGGGCGCCGGCAGCCGCTGCCGGCGCCCGCCGGTCCCGGCAGGCCGTCCCCGATGTCGCTCAAGATCGCCGAAACCTGCATCAACTGCGATGTCTGCGAGCCGGCCTGCCCGAACCAGGCGATCAGCCAGGGACCGCTGGTCTACGTGATCGATCCCTCGCGTTGCACCGAGTGCGTCGGCCATTTCGACGAGCCGCAATGCGTGGCGGTCTGCCCGGTGGAATGCATCGATCCGGATCCCGGATTCCCGGAATCCGAACCGCAACTGCTGGCCAAGCTGCGCCGGCTGCAACTGGAGTCGGCATGAAGCGCATCGCACTTCCTTCCCTGACGTTCCTGCTTGGTCTGCTGCTGCCGCTGGTGGCGTCCGCCGCGCCGGCCGGTGCGCCCGCCACGCACCCGCCGGGCGCCGCGATCTCGAGCGCCCACGCGCTCGCCACGCAGGCCGGCCTGGAGACGATCCGCGACGGCGGCAACGCCTTCGACGCGGCGATCACCGTGTCCTCGGTGCTGTCGGTGGTCGAGCCGATCAGCTCGGGCATCGGCGGCGGCGGCTTCTTCCTGCTGCACGACGCGCGCACCGGCAGGGACGTGTTCCTGGACGCGCGCGAGATCGCGCCGCAGGCCGCGACGCCGGAGGCCTACCTCGATGCCGAGGGCAACCTGGACACCGACCGCGCCGAGCACGGTCCGTGGTCGGCGGGCCTGCCTGGACTGCCCGCGGCGCTGGTCAAGCTCGCCGGCGAGTACGGCAGGCTGCCGCTCTCCCGCACGCTGGCGCCGGCCATCCGCATCGCCGAGGAAGGCTTCCCGGTGTACGCGCGCCTGGAGCGCGGCTACGCCGGCAAGCGCGAGGTGCTGGAGCGCTACCCCGGTACGCGCGCGCTGTTCCTCGCCGACGGCGATCCGCCGAAGGTGGGCGAGGTGCTGAAGCAGCCGGACCTGGCGCGCACGCTGCGGCTGATCGCCACCCAGGGCTTCGACGGCTTCTATCGCGGCGACGTGGCGGAGAAGCTGGTCGCCGGCGTCAACGCGGAGGGCGGGCAGTGGACCGTGGCCGAACTGGCCGCCTACCAGGTGCGCGAGCGCGAGCCGATCCGCTTCCGCTATCGCGACTGGGACATCACCACCGCACCGCCGACCTCCTCGGGCGGCGTCGCGCTCGCGGAGATGTTGCAGATGGCTGCGGGCTGGGACCTGTCCAGGCTCGATGCCGCGCAGCGCACGCACGTCCTGGTGGAGGCGATGCGCCGCGCCTACCGCGACCGCACCATCTACCTGGGCGATCCGGACTTCACCCGCGTCCCGGTGGCGCGCCTGACCAGCGCCGATTACGCCGCCGGCCTCCGCGCGACGATCCACCCGGACAAGGCGACGCCGAGCGCGCTGCTGCCGGGCCAGCCGGCGCCGCTGGAGGACGAGGAAACGACCCACTTCTCGATCATCGACGCCGAGGGCAACATCGTCTCGGCGACGCAGACCATCAACCTGCTGTACGGCTCGGGCCTGGTGCCGCCGGGGACGGGCGTGATCCTCAACGACGAGATGGACGACTTCGCGCTCAAGCCCGGCACGCCGAACGCGTTCGGGGTGATGGGCTTCGAGGCGAACGCCGTGGCGCCGGGCAAGCGCATGCTCAGCTCGATGACGCCGACCTTCATGGAATCGCCGGCGAAGCTCGCCGTGCTCGGCGCGCCGGGCGGCAGCCGCATCATCACCGAGGTGCTGCTCGGCATCCTCGGCTACGACGACGGGCTGTCCGCGCAGGAAGTGGCCGCGCTGCCGCGCTTCCACCACCAGTGGATGCCGGACGTCATCTCCGCCGAGCCCGGCGCGTTCGACGCGGCGACGATCGCGCGACTGGAAGCGATGGGCCACCAGGTCAACGCCGGCGAGGGCACCTGGGGGGTGCTCAACACCGTGGCCTGGGACAAGCGCGCGAACGTGCTGTCCGGCGGCGCCGACCCGCGCAACCCGGTAGGCAGCGCTGCGGTCCTGGCGGCGGACGCGCCACCGGCAAGATGACGGCAGGCCGCGCGCGTCGGCGATAGAATCGGCGGCATGAAGCTCTGGTCGATCACCGGCAATTCGCAGAAGCTCGACGGCGGGGCGATGTTCGGCAACGCGCCGCGGGCGATGTGGGAGCGCTGGTCGCCGCCCGACGAGGCCAACCGCATCGAGCTGGCCTGCCGCGCGCTGCTGGCCAGCCCGCTCGCCGGCAAGACCGTCCTGTTCGAGACCGGCATCGGCGCCTTCTTCGAGCCGAAGCTGCGCGAGCGTTACGGCGTGCAGGAAGACCGGCACGTGCTGCTCGATTCGCTCGCGGCCGCAGGCTTCCGGCACGAGGACGTGGATGTCGTCGTGCTCTCGCACCTGCACTTCGACCACGCCGGCGGCCTGCTCGCGCCGTGGGCGGAGGGCAGGGCGCCTGAACTGCTGTTCCCGAACGCCACGTTCCTGGTCAGCGCGGCCTGCTGGGAGCGCTCGCGCGACCCGCACCCGCGCGACCGGGCCAGCTTCATCCCCGGACTCCCGGAGATGCTCGAGGCCAGCGGCCGGCTGGAGCTCGTGGACGGGAAGTGGTCGCAGGCGCTCGGCCATTCGGTGCGGTTCCACTTCAGCGACGGGCACACGCCCGGGTTGATGCTGGCCGAGATCGTCGGGCCAGAGTGCGTGGACGGCCAGTCGCATGGCGGAGTGGTGTTCTGCGCCGACCTGATCCCGGGCCGGCCATGGGTACACGTGCCGATCACGATGGGCTACGACCGCAATGCCGAGTTGCTGATCGACGAGAAGCGCGAGTTCCTCGAAGACAAGCTCGAGCGCAACGTCCATCTGTTCTTCAC
>DASWQG010000233.1:0-4262 GCA_036403775.1 Luteimonas sp. | reverse complement strand
GCCTTGCGCGGGGCGGCCTTGCGGGTCGCCTTGCGCGGTGCGGCCTTCTTCGCCGCCGGCCGCTTGGCCGCGGACTTGCGGGCCGTCGCCTTCTTCGCCGCGGGGCGCTTGGCGGCCGACTTGCGGGCGGTCGACTTGCGGGCGGTCGACTTCTTCGCGGTCGAGCGCTTCGCGGCCGACTTGCGCGCCGTCGCCTTCTTCGCCGCCGGCCGACTGGCCGCCGACTTGCGGGCCGTGGACTTCTTCGAAGCGGCCTTCCTCGCGGACGACTTCTTCGCGGCCTTCTTGCCGGCCTTCTTCGGCGCGGCCTTCTTCGCGGTCTTCCGGCCCTTCAGCGCCGCCGCTTCCTTCTTGGCGTTGGCGCTGGCCTGGGCCAGCTTCTTCTTGGCCGTCTTGACCGACTTCTTCGCCGACTTCACCGCCTTGCCGGCCTTCTTCGCGACCTTCGTGCCGATCGACTTCGCCGCTTCCGCGACGGACTCGGCGGCGCTGGTCAGGGTCGTGGTGACCCCATTGCCGTTGCTCATGGGTGGATCCTCGTCAGTGCAATGCGCGGGCGGGGCGCCCGCGCCGCGAATGTAGCGCGAAAACCGGTCGGTCAGAACTTTCCGTAGTAGCCCTCCTTGAGGGCGTCGAACAGGTTGGCGGCGGTGTGCAGCTCCCCGTCGTACTCGATCTGCTCGTTGCCCTTGACCTCGACCACGCTGCCGTCGTCCAGCTCGAACCGGTACAGGGTGTTCTCCAGGTCCGCCTCCTTGACCAGCACGCCCTGGAAGGCGGCCGGGTTGAAGCGGAACGTGGTGCAGCCCTTCAGGCCCTGCTGGTGGGCGTAGCGGTAGATGTCCTTGAAGTCCTCGTACGGGTAGTCCGTGGGGACGTTCGCGGTCTTGGAGATCGAGGAATCCACCCACTTCTGGGCGGCGGCCTGGACGTCCACGTGCTCCTTCGGGCTGATGTCGTCGGCGGAGATGAAGTAGTCCGGCAGCTTCGCGGCCTCATCCTCGGCGAACGGCATCGCCTTCGGGTTGACCAGCTCGCGGTAGGCCAGCAGCTCGTAGCTGTAGACGTCCACCTTCTCCTTGGACTTCTTGCCCTCCCGGATCACGTTGCGGCTGTAGTGGTGGGCGAAGGACGGCTCGATGCCGTTGGAGGCGTTGTTCGCCAGCGACAGCGAGATGGTGCCGGTCGGGGCGATCGAGCTGTGGTGGGTGAAGCGGGCGCCGGTCTCGGCCAGGGCGTCCACCAGGGCCGGCGCGACCTTCGCCACCTGCTGCATGTAGCGGCTGTAGCGGGCGTGCAGCACCTTGCCGGCGATCTTCTGCCCGACCTTCCAGCCGTCCTTCTTCATTTCCGGGCGCTTGCGCAGCACCTCGGCGGTGACCTCGAAGGTCTCCTCCATGATCGGCGCCGGGCCCTTCTCCTTCGCCAGCGCGAGGCCGGTCTCCCAGCCGGCGACGGCCATCTCGCGGGCCACGCGCTCGGTGAACTCGCAGGATTCCTTCGAGCCGTACTTCATCTTCAGCATGGTCACCGTCGAGCCCAGGCCGAGGAAGCCCATGCCGTGGCGGCGCTTGCGCATGATCTCGGCGCGCTGCTGCTCCAGCGGCAGGCCGTTGACCTCGACCACGTTGTCGAGCATGCGGGTGAACACGCGCACCACTTCCTTGTATTCCTCCCAGTCGAACTCGGCCTGGTCGGTGAAGGGGTGGCGGACGAACTTGGTCAGGTTGACCGAGCCCAGCAGGCAGGCGCCGTAGGGCGGCAGCGGCTGCTCGCCGCAGGGGTTGGTGGCGCGGATGTTCTCGCACCACCAGTTGTTGTTCATCTCGTTGACGCGGTCGATGAGGATGAAGCCCGGCTCGGCGTAGTCGTACGTCGAGACCATGATCATGTCCCACAGGTGCCGGGCCCGGACCTTGCCGTAGACCTTGCAGGCGACCAGGCCGTCGTCGCGGACGATGTAGTTCTTGTGGGTCGGCCAGTCTCGCCAGACAACATCCGTGGCCTTCTCCACGTCGAGGTCGCCGGCTTCCTTGATGTTGATCGGGAACACCAGCGGCCAGTCGGCGTCCTGCTCCACCGCCTCCATGAAGCCGTCGGTGATCAGCAGCGACAGGTTGAACTGGCGCAGGCGGCCGTCCTCGCGCTTGGCGCGGATGAAGTCGCGCACGTCCGGGTGCGACACGTCGAAGGTGCCCATCTGCGCGCCGCGGCGGCCGCCGGCGGAGGAGACGGTGAAGCACATCTTGTCGTAGATATCCATGAAGGACATCGGGCCGGAGGTGTACGCGCCGGCGCCGGCGACGAAGGCGCCGCGCGGGCGCAGGGTGCTGAACTCGTAGCCGATGCCGCAGCCGGCCTTCAGGGTCAGGCCGGCCTCGTGGACCTTGTCGAGGATCCCGTCCATCGAGTCCTCAATGGTGCCCGACACCGTGCAGTTGATCGTGGAGGTGGCGGGCTTGTGCGCCAGCGCGCCGGCGTTGGAGGTGATGCGGCCGGCGGGGATGGCCCCGCGGCGCAGCGCCCACAGGAAGCGCTCGTTCCACAGCTTGCGCTGCTCGGGACCCGGCTCGGCCTCGGCCAGGGCCTTGGCCACGCGCTGGTAGGTGCCGTCGATGTCGGCGTCCACGGCGACGCCCGACTTGGTCTTGAGCCGGTACTTCTTGTCCCAGATGTCCTGCGAAGCGGGCTGCATCGGGATCTCGCGATCGGTCCCAGGCTGCTCCATGTCGTCGTTCCTCCGACCCACCGCCTCGAGGCGCACTGTGCTCATTCCCTTCGTCTCCCTGGAGTCGCGCGCGGCTGCGCCGCGTCGTTGTTGTTGGTCGTGGGCCCAGTACGCAAAAACCCCAGCACTTGGGCCATCGCCGCGTGGAACACCCCAAGATGTTGTGGCGACGCAGGGTTCCCAAACTACCACGCGGGCCTGCCCTGTCAACCGGCTTGCAACTTCAGCGGAGATTCGACAGTCCCACACGAAACTGAATGTTGCCGGGGCTGCGCGGGCGTGGCTTGATGGGACCCTGAATGCGCCTCGCGTGCCCGGTCTTCCCGCCGCGCTCACGCGGCAGCCACCCCCCGGAACCGATCATGCCGTCGATGCCTGTCCTCCCTTCCGAGCCGCGTGCCACTGCCCGCAAGCAGCGGACGCTCGGGCTCGTGTTCGCCCTGGTCGCCGCCGCCGCCTTCGGCGGTTTCGCCGCCACCGCCCTGCAGCTGCCCTGGCAACCGGCGCACGCCGGCGCCCCCGCCCCGCAGGCCGCGGCGGCCGTGCCCACCACCGCGTCGCTGCCGGTGGCGGTCGCCGGACAGCCGCTGCCCTCGCTGGCGCCGATGCTGCAGCGGGTGATGCCGGCGGTGGTCAGCGTGCACAGCACGCAGCGGGTGCGCGTCAGCCCGTTCGGCAACGATCCCTTCTTCCGCCGCCTGTTCCCCGACCTCACCCAGGAACGGCTGAACCAGTCCCTCGGCTCCGGGGTGATCGTTGACGCCGCGCGCGGCCTGGTGCTGACCAACCACCACGTGATCGAGGGCGCGGACGAAGTCTCCGTGACCCTGGCCGACGGCCGCACGATGCAGGCCGAGTTCGTCGGCTCCGACCCGGACACCGACGTCGCGCTGATGCGCATCCCGGTGCCGGAGGACACGCCGCTCGCGGCGATCCCGCTGGCGGACAGCTCGAAACTGCAGGTCGGCGACTTCGTGGTCGCGGTCGGCAACCCGTTCGGCATCGGCCAGACGGTGACCTCGGGCATCGTCTCTGCGGTCGCCCGCTCGGGCCTGCCGGGGCTCGGCTACCAGAACTTCATCCAGACCGACGCCTCGATCAACCCCGGCAATTCCGGGGGCGCGCTGCTCAACCTGGACGGCCAGCTGGTCGGCATCAACACGGCGAGCTTCAACCCGCGCGGATCGGCGTACGGCAACATCGGCCTCGGCTTCGCGATCCCGTCGAACCTGGCCAGCAACGTCATGCGCCAGCTGCTCGCCACCGGCGAAGTGCATCGCGGCACGCTGGGCATCGACACCCAGGACGTGGATGCCCGCCTCGCCCGCGGCCTCGGCCTCGACGCCGCGCGCGGCGCGGTGGTCACCCGGGTGTTCCCCGGCGTGCCGCAGGAGCGCATCCGCCAGTCGCTCGGGTCGGGCGTGATCGTGGACGCCGAACGCGGCTACGTGCTGACCAACCACCACGTCATCGAAGGCGCCGACGCGGTCTCGGTGACGCTTTCGGACGGTCGTACCGTGCAGGCCGAGTTCCT
>DASWQG010000232.1:0-7114 GCA_036403775.1 Luteimonas sp. | reverse complement strand
TCGGCCGCGCACAAGGTGCTGTTCGTGCTGGCGCCGCTGCTGGCGCTGGTGCCGGCGTTCGCGGCGTGGGCGGTGGTGCCGTTCGACGCGCAGGTCGTGCTGTCCAACGCCAACGCCGGCCTGCTGTACCTGCTGGCGATGACCTCGCTGGGCGTGTACGGCATCATCATCGCCGGCTGGGCGTCGAACTCGAAGTACGCCTTCCTCGGCGCGATGCGCGCCTCGGCGCAGCTGATCAGCTACGAGATCGCGATGGGCTTCGCCGTGGTCGGCGTGCTGATCGCCGCGGGCACGCTGAACCTCAGCGAGATCGTCCTCGCGCAGGCCGGCAACGCCGGGTTCCTGGAGTGGTTCTGGCTGCCGCTGCTGCCGCTGTTCGTCGTCTACTTCGTGTCCGGCGTGGCCGAGACCAACCGGCTGCCGTTCGACGTTGTCGAGGGCGAATCGGAAATCGTCGCCGGGCACATGGTCGAGTACTCGGGGTCCCAGTTCGCGCTGTTCTTCCTGGCCGAATACGCCAACATGATCCTGGTCAGCTTCCTGACCGCGACCTTCTTCCTCGGCGGCTGGCTGAGCCCGTTCCAGGGCTGGGGCATCCCGTTCCTGTCCGCGAACGGCTGGTGGTGGCTGTTCGCCAAGGTGTTCTTCTTCGCCAGCGCCTTCGTCTGGTTCCGCGCCACCTTCCCGCGCTACCGCTACGACCAGATCATGCGCCTGGGCTGGAAGGTGTTCATCCCGGTCACGCTGGCCTGGATCTTCGCGACCGCGCTGATGGCGTACTACGGTGTGTTCGAGGTGGGTGCCTGATGTCCCGGTTGCTTGCATGGTTCAAGGGGCTGCTGCTGATCGAGCTGCTGCAGGGCATGTGGCTGACCCTGAAGTACCTGTTCCGCCCCAAGTACACGCTGATGTACCCGATGGAGAAGACGCCGCAGTCGCCGCGCTTCCGCGGGCTGCACGCGCTGCGCCGCTACCCCAACGGCGAGGAGCGCTGCCTCGCCTGCAAGCTGTGCGAGGCGGTGTGCCCGGCGCTGGCGATCACCATCGATTCGGAGCAGCGCGCCGACGGCACCCGCCGCACCACGCGCTACGACATCGACCTGTTCAAGTGCATCTTCTGCGGTTTCTGCGAGGAGTCGTGCCCGGTCGACTCGATCGTGGAGACGCACATCCTCGAGTACCACTTCGAGAACCGCGGCGAGAACGTGGTCACCAAGCCGCAGCTGCTGGCGCTGGGCGACCGCCTCGAGCCCGAGATCGCGGCGCGCCGCGCCGCCGACGCCCCCTACCGCTGACCGCGTCGACGAGGACCGCATGGATTTCACGCTGCTCGCCTTCTACGCCTTCGCCGCCGTGGCCATCCTCGCCGCCGGCGCGGTGATCGGTGTCCGCAACCCGGTCCACGCGGCGCTGTTCCTGGTGCTGACCTTCTTCAGCACCGCCTGCACCTGGATCCTCGCCGGCGCCGAGTTCCTCGGCCTGGCCCTGGTGCTGGTGTACGTGGGCGCGGTGATGGTGCTGTTCCTGTTCGTGGTGATGATGCTGGACATCGACATCGCGCGCCTGCGCGAGGGCTACGTGCGCTTCCTGCCGGTCGGGCTGCTGGTCGCGGTGGCGATGCTGGTCGAGATCCTGGTGCTGATCGGCGTGCGCGCGCGGGCGGCCGTGCCGTTCGCCGACAACGCGGCCGTGGCGATGGCCAATGGCGAGGTGGGCAACACCACCTGGCTGGCGCGGGCGCTGTTCACCGACTTCCTGCTCCCGTTCGAGGTGGCCGCGGTGATCCTGACCGTGGCGGTGATCGCCGCGGTGATGCTGACCCTGCGCCGCCGCGTCGGCGCCAGGCACCAGGACCCGGCCTGGCAGGCGGGCGTGCGCGCCGCGGACCGCTTCCGGCTGGTGAAGATGGCGCCCGTCCGGCCGCCGGTCGATGCGCCCCCGGCCGATGCCGCCGACACGGAGACCAAGGCATGAGCACGCTGGCCACGAGCCTGTCCCTGGGGCACTTCCTCGCGCTGGGCGCGATCCTGTTCTGCATCGCGGTGGCGGGGATCTTCCTCAACCGCAAGAACGTCATCGTGCTGCTGATGTGCATCGAACTGATGCTGCTGGCGGTGAACATCAACTTCGTCGCGTTCTCGCGCCAGATGGGCGACGCCGCGGGGCAGGTGTTCGTGTTCTTCATCCTCACGGTGGCGGCGGCCGAGGCCGCGATCGGCCTGGCGATCCTGGTCACCCTGTTCCGCAACCGGCGCACGATCGACGTGGCCGCGATCGACACCCTGAAGGGCTGAGCCGATGCAGGACGCCGTCATGCCCCACGAGAGCCTCATGATTTCCAGCAACGTCCTCCTGGCGATCGCGCTCGCGCCGCTGCTGGGCGCGATCGTCGCCGGCCTGTTCCGCAACCTGGTCGGCCGCGCCGGCGCGCACTGGGTGACGATCCTGTCGGTGGCGCTGAGCTGCGGCCTGTCGTGCTGGGTGCTCTGGCAGCTGGTGGGGCAGGGCGCGCCGCCGTTCAACGAGAACGTCTACACCTGGTTCGACGTGGGCGGCTACCAGGCGCACGTCGGCTTCATGGTGGACAAGTTGACCGCGATGATGATGGTCGTGGTCACCTTCGTCTCGCTGCTGGTGCACGTCTACACCATCGGCTACATGGCCGACGACCCGGGCTACCAGCGCTTCTTCAGCTACATCTCGCTGTTCACCTTCTCGATGTTGATGCTCGTGATGAGCAACAACTTCATGCAGCTGTTCTTCGGCTGGGAAGCGGTGGGCCTGGTCTCCTACCTGCTGATCGGCTTCTGGTTCAAGCGCCCGACCGCCATTTTCGCCAACCTCAAGGCCTTCCTGGTCAACCGCGTCGGCGACTTCGGCTTCATCCTCGGCATCGCCGCGGTGCTGTACTGGTTCGGCACGCTGGACTACGCGACGGTGTTCGCCAACGCGCCGACGATCGCCGGGCTGACGGTGCCGGTGATCAGCGGCCACGAGTGGTCGGTGGCGACGCTGATCTGCATCTGCCTGTTCATCGGCGCCATGGGCAAGTCGGCGCAGGTGCCGCTGCACGTCTGGCTGCCCGACTCGATGGAGGGTCCGACCCCGATCTCGGCGCTGATCCACGCCGCGACCATGGTCACCGCCGGCATCTTCATGGTGGCGCGCATGTCGCCGCTGTTCGAGCTGAGCGAGACGGCGCTGAACTTCGTGCTGTTCATCGGCGCCACCACCGCGTTCTGGACCGGCCTGATCGGCATCGTCCAGAACGACATCAAGCGCGTGGTCGCGTACTCCACGCTCTCGCAGCTGGGCTACATGACCGTGGCGCTGGGCGTCTCCGCGTACTCGGCCGCGGTCTACCACCTGATGACCCACGCCTTCTTCAAGGCGCTGCTGTTCCTGGGCGCGGGCTCGGTGATCATCGCCATGCACCACGAGCAGGACATGCGCCGCATGGGCGGCCTGCGCAAGTACATGCCGGTGACGTTCTGGACGATGCTGCTGGGCACCCTGGCGCTGGTCGGCACGCCGTTCTTCAGCGGCTTCTATTCCAAGGACACCATCATCGAGGCCGCCGCCGAGCACGCGCACGAGGCCGGCAACTGGGTGGCGACCTACGGCTACTGGGCGGTGCTGCTCGGCGCCTTCGTCACCGCCTTCTACAGCTTCCGCCTGCTGTACCTGACCTTCTTCGGCGAGGAGCGCTTCCGCGACGCGCACGCGCACGGCCACCACGACGACGGCCACGGCCACGGCCATGGCGCCCACGAGCCGCACGAGTCGCCGTGGGTGGTGACGGTGCCGCTGGTGCTGCTGGCGGTCCCGTCGGTGGTGATCGGCTTCCTCACGGCCGGGCCGATGCTCTTCGGCACCGACATGATGGGCCACGTCCGGCAGCTGCCGTTCTTCCTCGGCGCGATCGACGTCGCCCCGGCGCGCGACGTGCTCGCGAAGCTCGCGGACGAGGCCTGGCACGGCCCGGTGGCGTTCGCCCTGCACGGGTTCCAGGCGCCGACCTTCTGGCTGGCGTTCGGCGGCTTCCTGCTGGCCACCGTGATGTACTGGTGGAAGCCGGAACTGCACCACAAGGCCCGCCGGGCGCTGTCCTGGCCGGTGCGGATCCTGGAGAACAAGTACGGCTTCGACGCGCTGTGGATCGGCGGCTTCGCCGGCGGCGGCCTCGCCCTGGGGCGCGCCTCGCGGCTGGCCGACGAGAAGCTGATCGACGGGGTCTTCGTCAACGGCAGCACCCGCCTGGTGGGCCACGCCGCGGCGCTGCTGCGCAAGTCCCAGTCCGGCTACCTGTACCACTATGCCTTCGCCATGATCCTGGGCCTGATCGCACTGCTCGGCGTCCTGCTGTGGCTCTGGAAGTAACGCAATGGCCGACATGACCACTCCCGCCTTCCCGCTGCTCAGCCTGCTGGTGTGGCTGCCGATCCTCGGCGGCGTCGCCTGCCTCCTGCTGGGCAACGAGCGTGCCCGGACGGCGCGCTGGACCGCGCTCGCCTTCGCGGCCGCCACCCTGGCCGCGAGCCTCGCGCTGTTCACCGGCTTCGACTTCGGCGACGCCGGCATGCAGTTCGTCGAACAGCGCGCCTGGATCCCGGCCTACGACATCCAGTACCACCTGGGCGCCGACGGCATCTCGGTGGCGCTGATCGGGCTGACCACGCTCACCACGCTGCTGGTGCTGGTGGGGGCCTGGACCCCGATCCGCTCGCGCGTCGGGCAGTACGTCGCCTCGATGCTGCTGCTCGAGGGCGTGATGGTCGGCGTGTTCGCCGCGCGGGACGCGATGCTGTTCTACGTGTTCTTCGAGGCGATGCTGATCCCGATGTTCATCCTCATCGGCGTCTGGGGCGGCCCGCGCCGGGTCTACGCGTCGCTGAAGTTCTTCCTCTACACCTTCCTCGGCTCGGTGTTCATGCTGGTCGGGCTGGTCTACCTGTACCTCAAGGGAGGCAGCTGGCAGCTGGCGGACATGGTCCAGTTGCCGCTGGGCATGCAGGAGCAGGTGTGGCTGTTCTTCGCCTTCCTGATCGCCTTCGCGGTCAAGGTGCCGATGTTCCCGGTGCACACCTGGCTGCCCGACGCGCACGTCGAGGCGCCGACCGGCGGCTCGGTGATCCTGGCGGCGATCATGCTGAAGATCGGCGGCTACGGCTTCCTGCGCTTCAGCCTGCCGATCGTCCCCGACGCCGGCCACGAGTGGGCCTGGCTGGTGATCGCGCTGAGCCTGGTCGCGATCATCTACATCGGCGTCGTGGCGCTGGTGCAGGAGGACATGAAGAAGCTGATCGCATATTCGTCCATCGCGCACATGGGCTTCGTCACCCTCGGCATCTTCATCGCCTTCGCACTGGTGCGCGATTTCGGCAACGTGGACGCCGCGCGGCTGGGCCTGCAGGGCGCGATGGTGCAGATGATCAGCCACGGCTTCATCTCCGGCGCGATGTTCTCCTGCGTCGGCGTGCTCTACGACCGGCTGCACACGCGCCGGATCGCCGACTACGGCGGCGTCGCCAACGTGATGCCGTGGTTCGCGGCGTTCTTCATCTTCTTCTCGATGTCCAATTCCGGCCTGCCGGGCACCGCGGGCTTCGTCGGCGAGTTCATGGTCATCCTTGCCAGCTTCCAGCAGCACCCGCTGCTCGCCTTCGGGGCGGCGACCACGCTGATCACCGGCGCGGCCTACAGCCTGTGGCTGGCCAAGCGGATCATCTGGGGCGAGGTCACCAACCCGCAGGTCGCCACCATGCGGGACATGGACATGCGCGAATGGATCGTCCTGGGCATCTTCGCCGCGGGCGTGCTGCTGGTCGGCCTGTGGCCGAAGCCGCTGACCGACCTGATGGAGCCCTCCATCGCGCAACTGGCCGGCCAGCTGGCCGCCAGCAAGCTCTGAGGACGCACCCCCGATGCTGCAGACCACCGCCACCGCCGTTGCCTTCTCCTCCGCCGACCTGCTGCCGCTGCTGCCGGAGCTGGTGCTGGCCGGCGGCGCCTTCGCGCTGCTGATGCTCGACCTGTTCCTGGACGACGCCCGCCGCGTCGCCACCTGGCTGCTGGGCATGGCCCTGCTGGTGGTGGTGGCGTGGATGTCGTTCGCCGGCATCGGCGGCCAGGGCACGGTGCTCGCCGGGATGTTCGTGCGCGACACCATGGCCGACGTGCTCAACGCCGGCGCCTGCCTGCTGAGCGCGGTCGCGCTGGTCTATGCCTGGCCGTTCCTGAAGGAGCGCGGCCTGCACAAGGGCGAGGTCGTGGTGCTGGTACTGTTCGCCACGCTCGGCATGATGCTGCTCGTCTCCGCCGGCAGCCTGGTCATGGTGTACCTGGGCCTGGAGATGCTGGCGCTGTGCTCCTACGCGCTGGTCGCGATCGACCGCGACAACCCGCTCGCCTCCGAGGCGGCGATGAAGTACTTCGTGCTCGGCTCGCTGTCCTCGGGCCTGCTGCTGTTCGGCATGTCGCTGCTCTACGGCGCCACCGGCACCCTGGACCTGGCCACGCTGCGCGCGGCGGTGGAGGGCTCGGGCGAAACCGGCCTGCTGCTCACCGGCACCGTCTTCCTGATCGCCGGCATCGCCTTCAAGTTCGGCGCGGCCCCGTTCCACATGTGGGTGCCCGACACCTACCACGGCGCCCCGACCCCGATCACCCTGTTCATCGGCACCGCGCCCGAGCTCGCGTCGTTCGCGCTGGCGTTCCGCCTGCTGGAGGCGGGCGTCGGCCCGCTCGACGAGCAGTGGCGCCTGCTGCTGGCGCTGCTGGCCACCGCCTCGCTGGTGATCGGCAACCTGGTCGCGATCATGCAGGCCAACCTCAAGCGCATGCTCGCCTACTCGGCGGTGTCGCACATCGGCTTCGTGTTCCTGGGCCTGGCCGGCGGCGGCGCCGAGGGCTACGCCGCGGCGATGTTCTACATGATCAGCTACGCGATCATGTCGGCCGCCGCGTTCGGCGCGATCATCGTGCTGTCGCGCAAGGGCTACGAGGCCGACACGCTGGACGACTTCAAGGGCCTGAACCAGCGCAGCCCGTGGCTGGCCGGGATGATGCTGTGCGCGATGTTTTCGCTCGCCGGCATCCCGCCGTTCCTCGGGTT
>DASWQG010000231.1:0-5039 GCA_036403775.1 Luteimonas sp. | reverse complement strand
GCCGCGTCGAACGCCGCCTGCTGCCCGGCGTCGAGCCGCAGGCTGGCCGCGACCCGCGCCAGGTCCTCGGACATGCCGTTGCCGCCCCGGCCCGGTCCGCCCGCGGCCGCCCCGGCGCCGGCCCCGGCGTCGGCGTCCGCCGGCTTGTAGCGCAGCGCCGCGTTCGCGACCTTGAGCACATCCTCGCGCTTGCTCACCTCGATCTCGGCGTTGACCGTCAGGCCCGGCAGCAGGGTGCCGTCGCTGTTGTCCACGGTCACCACGACCGGGTAGGTCACCACGTTGCTGGTGGTGGTCGCCGACAGCCGCACCTGGTCCACGGTGCCGCTGAAGCGCCGGTCGGGGAACGCGTCCGCGGTGAAGGCGACCGTCTGTCCTTCGCGGACCTGGCCGATGTCGGCCTCGTCCACCGCCAACTCGATCTTCATCTTCGACAGGTCCTCGGCGATGGTGAACAGTTCCGGCGCCTGCAGGCTCGCGGCCACCGTCTGCCCCGGCTCGACGCTGCGGGTGATCACCACGCCGTCCACCGGCGAGCGGATCACCGTGCGCTCCAGGTTGACCCGCGTGGTCTGGGTGGACGCGGACTGCTGGCGGATCTGCGCCTGCGCGGAATTGACCTGCGCCTGGGCCTGGTCGCGGGCGGCGCGCGCCAGGTCGACGTCGCTCTTCGCCACCAGCTGCGAGCCGGCCAGTTCGGCCTTGCGCCGGTAGTCGGCCTCCGCGTTGCGCAGGCTGGCCTGGGCCTGGCGCAACTGCGCGCGGGCGCTGGCGACCTGCGCGTTGCCCTGCTCGATCTGCGCCTCGTAGGTGCTGGGATCGATCCGCGCCAGCACGTCGCCCTTGCGCACCTTGTCGTTGAAGTCCACCAGCACGTCGGTCACCTGGCCGGAGACCTGGCTGCCGATGGTGACGGTGGAGATTGCGCTCAGGGTGCCGGTGGCGGAGATCGCCACGCGGATGTCGCCGCGCTCGACGGTGGTGGTGCGGTAGCCGGCGTCGCCGGGGGCCGCGTCGCGCTGCATCCACCACCAGGCGGCGGCAACGGCGATGGCGACGAAGGCGATGGCGGCGACGGTGCGGCGCAGGTCGCGCTCGCGCGCGGGCTTGCTGGGTGGCATCGGGAGGCGGCCCTGGTGGCGTGGACGGGTCCACAGGCTAACGCGTGCGCCATCGCCCGGTTGACAGGCGCCATGCCCCGCGTCGCCGGGCGTCAACTCCTCGCGTCGCCGAAATGGATCGTGGCGACCGTGCCCTCGCCCGGACGGCTGTCCAGCGACACGGGCCAGCCGAAACGCTCGCCGAGGCGATGGACGATGGACAGGCCCAGGCCCTTGCCGCTGACCTTGTCCGGGTCGACCCGGTAGAAGGGATCGAAGGCGCGCTGCAGCGCCTCCGGGGTCATGCCGACGCCGGTGTCGGCGACCACGACGCGGTCCTCGTCGATCCGCACCTCGATCCGACCGCGCTCGGTGAAGGTGCAGGCGTTGGACAGCAGGTTGCGCAGCATCACCGCGAACACGCGCGGCGAGGCATGCAGCACCGGATCGGCGTTCGCGACGACCTCCAGTTCCACCGGCTTGCTGGACAGCAACGGGCGGGCCTTTGCGACCTCTTCCTCCACGATCCCGCGCACTTCGAAATCCTCGCGCTGGGGCTCGATCCCCCCCTCGCGCGCGAGGATCAGGAACGATTCGATCACCGCCTCCATGTCCCGCCCGGCACGCTGGATGCGCGACAGCGAGCGGCGCGAGCGCTCCGGCAGGTCGGGATCGGCCACCAGCAGGTCGCTGGCCACGCGGATCACGGTCAGGGGCGTGCGCAATTCATGGCTGGCGTCGCGGGTGAAGTCGCGCTCGCGGCGGACGAAGGCGCGCATGCGCTCGCCCATGCGCTGCAGGGCCCCGGCCAGCTGCCGCGCCTCCATGCCGGCGTCCGCCGGCAGCCGGTCGGGCGCCAGCGCCCCGGTCGCGGGTTCCATCGGATCCCAGCGCGCGACTTCCCTGGCCAGCCAGTTGACCGGCTCGACCATGCGCCTCGCGTTGCGGTAGGTGAACCAGGCGCTGGCCGCCAGCGCGAGCAGCGCGAGCAGCACCGGCACCAGCACCATCTGCAGCGTGCGCTGGTTCATTTCCTCGCGCGGGTAGGTGAGGTACAGCCGCGTGCGGTCGCGCTCGTCCACCAGCACCACCAGGTCGGGCAGGTCGTGCAGGCCGGGCGGCAGCTGGCGCAGGCCCTCGGGAACGCCCGCGGCGGAATCGCCCTCGCCGACCGCATACCCGCGCAGCCGCGCCTCGTCCGGCGGCGACTGCGACGGATCGAGCGCGCGGCGGGCCCAGAAGTAGTCGGCCTCCTCCTGCAGCGCGTACTGCGCGATCTGGCGCTTGGCCACGTTCGCCGCCGCCCAGGTGCCGGCGACGATGACCAGGCTCGCCATCGCCACCTGCATCAGGAAGGCAAAGCGCAGCTTGCGCGGCAAACCCTGCGACATGGGGAACTGCGCGGACGACCCCCGTCAGGCCGGCGGCTGCTCGATGTCCGCGATGCGATAGCCGGCGCTCTGCACGGTGTGCAGCAACGGCTTGTCGTAGGGCTTGTCGATGGTCTTGCGCAGGTTGTAGAGGTGGCTGCGCAACGTGTCGGAATCCGGCAGCCCGTTGCCCCAGATCTCGCGCTCGATCTCCTGGCGGCTGACCACGCGCGGCGACTCGCGCATCAGGATCGTCAGCAGCTTCAGGCCGATGGGCGAGAGCTGGAGCTCGACGCCGCCGCGGGTGGCGCGCAGGCTGGCCGGGTCGAGGACGAGGTCGGCGACCTTCAGCACCTCCGAACCGACCTGGCGGCGCTCGCGGCGGATCAGCGCCCGCAGGCGCGCCTCGAGCTCCTGGATCGCGAACGGCTTGGTGAGGTAGTCGTCGGCGCCGACCGACAGGCCCGTGAGCTTCTCGTCGAGGGTGTCGCGCGCGGTCAGCATCAGCACCGGCGTGGACTTGCGCGCTTCCTCGCGCAGGCGCTTGCAGACCTCCACGCCGTCCAGGCGCGGCAGCATCAGGTCGAGCACGACCACGTCGTAGCTGTTCTCGGAGGCCAGGCGGTATCCGTCGAGGCCGTCCGAGGCGTAATCGACCTCGAATCCTCGGCCTTCCAGGTATTCGCCGACCATCTCGGAAATGTTGCGGTTGTCCTCGACGATGAGGACCAGGCCGGAGGGTTCTTGGGCAGCTCGCATCATGGGCAGGGTTCCTTGGGGGACTTCAGCTTTGTGAAACGTGCCCGGTCGGCGGTTGAAATGGCGTGAAGGCGCTAGTCTGCCCCTTTTTTCCCGCCCTTCTGGCCATGCCCATGCCCCTCCTCGACCGCCTGCTGCCGCCCCTGCTCCTCGTGGGGTCCAACGTGTTCATGACCTTCGCCTGGTACGGCCACCTCAAGTACCGCTCGGCGCCGCTGGCCTGGGTGATCCTGGCCAGCTGGGGCATCGCCTTCTTCGAGTACACCCTGCAGGTCCCGGCCAACCGCATCGGCGCGGCGGTCTACAGTGCGCCGCAGCTCAAGGGCATGCAGGAAGTGATCACCCTGGTGGTGTTCGCGGGCTTTTCCGCGTGGTACCTCGGCCAGCCGCTGAAATGGAACCACTGGGCCGGCTTCGCGCTCATCGCGGTGGCTGCCTGGCTGATCTTCATGGAGTAGCGCAGCGGCACCACGCGCTACAGGCGCACGCGGCCGCGCAGGATGTCGACGAACATCACCCAGTCGCCGGCCAGCGAGTAGAACGGATGGCGGAACGTCGCGGGGCGATTCTTCTCGAAGAAGAAGTGGCCGATCCAGGCGAAGCCGTAGCCGCAGGCGATCGCCGCGAGCAGCCACCACGCGCTGCCGCGCGCGATCGCGATGGCGAGCAGGCCGAGGACGCCGCAACTGCCGATGAAATGCAGGCGGCGCGAGGTGCGGTTGGCGTGCTCGGACAGGTAGAACGGGTAGAACTCCCGGAAGCTGCGGAAACGTGCCATGGCCGGCCTTCCTCGTCGTTGCCGTCGCGCGCCTAGCCGCGCTCCTGGCGCTTGGCGCGCACCCAGTAGGCATCCTGCGCCTCCAGCGGCAGGTCCGCCAACGCCACGCCGTCGGCGGCGGCCAGCGCCTCCATCGCGCGGAAGCGGCGCTCGAACTTGGCGTTGGCCCGGCGCAGCGCGCTGCCCGGGTCCACGCGCGCGTGGGGCGCGGGGTTGGCGCAGACGAACCGCAGGTCGCCGATCTCGTCCTCCAGCCGGTCGCGCGCGGCGGCATCGCCCGGCGCGGTGGCCACCGCGTCGAACTCGGCGCGGGCCTCCTCGATCTCCTCGTGCAGCTTTTCGAACACAGGTTCCGGCCCCGGCCAGTCGAAGCCCACGCGCGCGGCGCGCGCCTGCAGCTTGGTCGCGCGCTGCCATTCGGGGAGCCCGCGGGCGATGCCGGCCAGCGCCGACGCGTCCGCCTCGCCCGCCGCCGCGCGTTCGCGCCGCTTGTGCGCCTCCCACTCGCGGGTCTGCGCCTCGGCATCGGCAACGCTCGCGCCGGCGAACACGTGCGGATGGCGGCGGCGCATCTTGTCGCTGATCGCGGCGACCACGTCGGCGAAGGCGAACGCGCCCTGTTCCTGCGCCATGCGCGCATGGAACACCACCTGCAGCAGCAGGTCGCCCAGTTCGTCGCGCAGGCCCCCGAGGTCGCGGCGGTCGATCGCGTCGGCGACCTCGTAGGCTTCCTCGATCGTGTACGGCGCGATCGTCGCGAATGTCTGCCGCACGTCCCACGGGCATCCGCCCTCCGGGTCGCGCAGCCGCGCCATGATGTCGAGCAGGCCGTCGATGTCGCCGGCGGCGCTCATGCGAGCCAGTCGCGCCAGGGCAGCGACGGGTCGCCCAGGGCCATGAACGGCCCGTTGAGGATGGTGTCGCGCTGGTTGTAGCGCAGCGGCCGGCCCTGCGGGTCCAGGACCACGCCGCCCGCGGCTTCCAGCACGCACTGGCCAGCGCCGGTGTCCCATTCGCTGGTCGGCCCGAAGC
>DASWQG010000230.1:0-2131 GCA_036403775.1 Luteimonas sp. | reverse complement strand
CGGGCGATCCGCAGCACAAGTCCCGCAACGGCACCCGCCTGGATTCCTTCCGCACGCCGCTCAGGCGCGCCCGCGGCCTGGGCTCGGGCAAGGACGGCACCGGCCACTGGTGGTGGCAGCGCGTCACCGCGGTGGTGCTGGTGGTGCTGGTCGCCTGGCTGGTCGGCCTGCTGGTCTCGCTGGTCGGCGCCGACCTGATGCAGGCGCGCGCGACCATCGCGCGGCCCTGGAACGCGATCATGCTGGCGCTGCTGGTGGTCGCCATGTTCTGGCACGCCAAGCTCGGCCTGCAGGTCATCATCGAGGACTACGTCCACGAGCGCCTGTCCGAGGTGCTGCTGAAGCTGCTGGTGATCTTCGCCTGCGCCGCCGGCGCGCTCGCCTGCCTGTACGCGATCGCGCGCATCGCGGTCCTCGCCCCCCTCCACTGAGGCCGCCATGCCCGCTTACCAGATCATCGAACACAAGTACGACATGGTCGTCGTCGGCGCCGGCGGCGCCGGCCTGCGCGCCACCTTCGGCCTCGCCCAGAAGGGCCTGAAGACCGCCTGCATCACCAAGGTGTTCCCGACGCGCTCGCACACGGTCGCCGCGCAGGGCGGCATCTCGGCGGCGCTGGGCAACATGGGCCCGGACGACTGGCGCTACCACTTCTACGACACCATCAAGGGCAGCGACTGGCTGGGCGACCAGGACGCGATCGAGTACATGTGCCGCGAGGCGATCCCGGCGATCATCGAGCTCGAGCACCAGGGCGTGCCGTTCTCGCGCACCGAGGAAGGCAAGATCTACCAGCGCCCGTTCGGCGGCATGACCACCGAATACGGCAAGGGCATCGCCCAGCGCACCTGCGCCGCCGCCGACCGCACCGGCCACGCGATCCTGCACACGCTGTACCAGCAGTCGCTGGCGCACGACGCGGAGTTCTTCGTCGAGTACTTCGCGCTGGACCTGATCATGGACGACGACGGCACCTGCCGCGGCGTCCTGGCGCTGGACATGAGCGAGGGCACTCTGCACCTGTTCCGCGCGCACGGCACGGTGCTGGCCACCGGCGGCTACGGCCGCGCCTACTTCAGCTGCACCTCGGCGCACACCTGCACCGGCGACGGCGGCGGCATGGCGCTGCGCGCCGGCCTGGGCCTGCAGGACATGGAGTTCGTGCAGTTCCACCCGACCGGCATCTACGGCGCCGGCTGCCTGATCACCGAGGGCGTGCGCGGCGAAGGCGGCATCCTGCGCAACGCCAGCGGCGAGCGCTTCATGGAGCGCTACGCGCCCAACGCCAAGGACCTGGCCTCGCGCGACGTCGTCAGCCGCGCGATGACCATGGAGATCCGCGCGGGCCACGGCGTGGGCGAGCACAAGGACCACATCTTCCTGGACCTGACCCACCTCAACCCGGCCGACATCCACGAGAAGCTCCCCGGCATCGCCGAGAGCGCGCGGATCTTCGCCGGCGTGGACGTGGAGAAGCAGCCGATCCCGGTGATCCCGACCGTGCACTACAACATGGGCGGCATCCCGACCAACTACCACGGTGAAGTCGTGCAGCTGTACAACGGCAACCCCGATGCGGTGGTGCGCGGCCTGTACGCGATCGGCGAGGCCGCCTGCGTGTCGGTGCACGGCGCCAACCGCCTGGGCTCGAACTCGCTGCTGGACCTGGTGGTGTTCGGGCGCGCCGTCGCCAATCGCGCCGCCGAGACGATCAAGCCGGGGCAGCCGCACGGCCGCCTGGCCCCGCACGCCACCGAAGCGGCGCTGTCGCGCCTGGACGACGTGCGCCACGCCAACGGCAGCACGCCGACCGCGGTGATCCGCGACCGCATGCAGCGCACGATGCAGGCCGACGCCGCGGTGTTCCGCACCGGCGAGACCCTGGCGCCGGGCGTGGAGAAGAGCCGCGAGATCCGCCAGTCCTACGCCGACGTCCACGTCAGCGACCGCTCGCTGGTGTGGAACTCGGACCTGGTGGAGACCCTGGAGCTGCGCAACCTGCTCGACCAGGCGCTGGCGACGATCGTCTCGGCCGCCAACCGCACCGAGTCGCGCGGCGCCCACGCCCGCGAGGATTTCCCCGACCGCGACGACGCGCAGTGGATGAAGCACAGCCTGTGCTGGGTGGACG
>DASWQG010000229.1:0-4224 GCA_036403775.1 Luteimonas sp. | reverse complement strand
CGACCAGCGCGCTGGTCGCCACCGCCCAGCGGTGCCGCGAGACGTACGTGAGGCCGCGGTCGCCGAGGCTTTGCGAGCGCGCGAGCACCGGCTTGCCGGCGCGGTAGCGGGCGATGTCCAGCGCCAGCGCCTCGACCGAGGGATAGCGCTGTTCCGGCCGCTTGGACAAGGCCTTGAGCACGATGTTGTCGAGGTCGCCGGCGAGCGCGCGCGACAGGCGCCGGGGCGGCGGCCCGGTCGTGGTGCTCGTGTCCTCGCCCGCCTCGGCCTCGCCGGCCGCGCGCAGCACCGACAGCGAGGGTCGCAGCGGCTCCGCGCCGAGGATCGCCTCCTCCCATTCGGCGTCGGTGCGGCGCTTGAGCGGATACGGCCGCGTGCCGGTGAGCAGCTCGTGCAGCACCACGCCCAGCGCGTAGACGTCGGTCATGGTGGTCACCGGCTCGCCGCGCACCTGTTCCGGCGCAGCGTAGTGCAGGGTGAACGCGCGCAGGCCGGTGCCGGTCTGCTCGGGCGAGAACTCCTCGTTGTCGAGCAGCTTGGCGATGCCGAAATCCAGCAGCCGCACTTCCTCGTTCGCCGTGACCAGGATGTTCGACGGCTTCAGGTCGCGGTGCACGATCAGGTTGGCGTGTGCGTGGCTGACCGCGTCGCAGGTCTGCAGGAACAGGCGCAGCCGCGCGTCCAGCGACAGGTTTCGGCGGCGGCACCAGTCGGTGATCGGCTCGCCTTCCACGTATTCGAGCGCGAGGTACGGCTGGCCGTCGCTGCTGATGCCCGCGTCGAGCAGGCGCGCGATGTGCGGGTGGGCGAGGCGGGCAAGGATCTGCCGTTCGCGGGTGAAGCGCAGGCGCAGGTTCGGATCGGCGAGGCCGGGCCGCAGCAGCTTCAGCGCGACGCGGCGCTGGTACAGGCCGTCGGCGCGCCCGGCGAGCCAGACCTGGCCCATGCCGCCCTCGCCGAGCAGGCGCTCCAGGCGATAGGGCCCGGCCAGGGTGCCGGGGCGCGCGCCCGGCAGCGGCGCGACCAGCGGTTCGGCGAGGAAGTCCTCGCGGTCCTCCTGCAGCGCCAGCAATTCGGCGAGTTCGCGCCCCAGTTCCGGATCATCCTCGCGCAGGGAGGCCAGGTTGCGGGCGCGGGTGGGGGCATCGAGCTCGAGCAGCGCGTCGAGCATCGGGGACAACCGCTGCCAGCGCGCAGGGTCCACGGCCTCAGGCGTCCGTCGTGTCCTTGAGCGACGCGAGCAGGAACAGGCGCGCCTTCTGCCAGTCGCGGCGGATGCTGCGCTCCGAGCGCTTGAGCAGCGCGGCGATCTCCAGTTCGGACAGGCCGGTGAAGTAGCGCAGCTCCACCACCTGCGCCAGTCGCGGATCGACGCCGGCCAGCCGGGTCAGCGCGACGTCCAGGCCGAGGGTCTCCTCGTCCAGGCGCAGCCCGCCCTCGATGTCCTCCGGCAGTTCGGCGACCCGGTGCAAATCGCCGCCGCGCTTCTGCGCCAGGCGCTGCCGCGCGTAATCCACGACCACGCTGCGCATCGCCGACGCCGCGTAGGCGAAGAAATGCGCGCGGTCGTCGAACTGCGCGGCGTTGCGCCCGACCAGCTTCAGGTAGGCCTCGTGCACCAGCGCGGTGGCGTCGAGGGTGTGGCCCTGCTGCCCCGCCAGCTGGCGGCGGGCCATCGTGTGCAGTTCCTGGTACAGGGTGGCGAGCACGCGGTCGAGCGCGGCGCGGTCGCCCTCGCGCGCGGCATCCAGCCACATCGTGATTTCTGAAGTCTCGACCAAGGGTCTTTCCCCAAAGACGGCCGCCAATATAGCCCGCATGCGGGGGCGGCGCGCCAGTCTTGCGGGTTTTGCCTGTTCAGCGTTGGCAGTGCGCGCACCAGGCGCTGGCGCGCTGGCCGATCCAGTCCTGGCGCAAGGGACGGCCGCACGCGCGGCACGGCTCGCCGCCGCGGCCGTACACGGCGAGCTCCTGTTCGAAATAGCCGGGCGCGCCATCGGGCGCGATGAAGTCGCGCAGCGTGGTGCCGCCGCGTTCGATGGCGGCGGCCAGGATCGTCTTGACCGCCCCGGCCAGCACCCCGTAGCGCGCCAGCGACACGCGTCCGGCGGCGCGCCAGGGCGAGATCCCGGCCGCGAACAGCGCCTCGGCGGCGTAGATGTTGCCGACGCCGACCACGATCCGCTGGTCCATCAGGAAGGCCTTGACCGGCGCGCTGCGGCCGCGGCTGCGCGCGTGCAGCCAGTCGCCGTCGAACTCTTCGGAGAGCGGCTCGGGGCCGAGCCCGCGCAGCAGCGGATGCACGGCGCCCGAAGGCTGCCAGAGCAGGCTGCCGAAGCGGCGCGGGTCGTTGAAGCGCAGGACGCGGCCGCCGGCCAGTGCCACGTCCACGTGGTCGTGCGTGCCCGGCGGGGTGGCGCCCGGCAGCACCCGCAGGCTGCCGGACATGCCCAGGTGCAGCAGCGCGCTGCCCGCGGCGGTGTCCAGCAACAGGTACTTGGCGCGACGCCGCACCGCTTCGATGCGCTGCCCCGGCAATTGCGCGGCGACCTCGGGCGGGATCGGCCAGCGCAGGTCGGGCCTGCGCAGGACCACGCGCTCGACCTTGCGGCCTTCCAGGTGCGGCGCGAGCCCGCGGCGCGTGGTTTCGACTTCGGGCAGTTCCGGCATGGCGCCAGTGTCGCAAAAGCGCGCGGGCGAAACGCGGATAATGAAGCGACACGCCCCGCCCGGAGTCGCCGATGCGTCGCCCCCTCCCGATCCTGTGCGCCGTCCTCCTCGCCACCGCGTCCCTGGCGGGAACGGCGCTCGCCGCGCCGCGCGGCCCCGCGGTCGGCGACCTGGCGCCGGCGCTGCTCGGCCAGGATCCCGACGGCAAGCCGGTCACGCTCGACGCCTGGCGCGGCAAGCGGGTGGTGGTGGCGTTCTGGAACACGAAGTGCGCCTATTGCCTGGTCGAGGTGCCGACGCTCGAGAACCTGCAGAAGGCCGTCGGCCAGGCGGACCTGCAGGTCGTCGCGGTGAGCGTCAACGACAGTGCCAAGGACTGGAATGCGATGCTGCGGCAGATGCGCGGCTATGCGCTGGTGCAGGCGCGCGACGCGACCGGCACGGTGGCGGCGGCCTGGGGCGTGCAGATGTTCCCGAACCTGTGGCTGCTGGATGCGCAGGGCCGCGTGCAACGGCATTACGAGGGCTACTTGCAGGAAGACCTGCCCGCGATCCTCGAGGACGTGCAGCGCGCGGTCCTGGAGCCGGCTACGCCCCCGCGCTGAGGTACTCGTCCTTCAGCCGCACGTAGTGCTGCGCGCTGTAGTACAGCGCCTCGATTTCCGCATCGGTGAGCATCCGCGCCTTGCGCGCGGGATTGCCGAGCCAGACCTCGCCGCGGCCGACCACCTTGCCCGGCGGCACCAGCGCGCCCGCGCCGACGAAGCCGTGCTGCTCGACCACCACGCCGTCGAGCAGGATCGCGCCCATGCCGACGAGGCAGGCATCCTCGATCCGGCAGGCGTGCACGATCGCCTTGTGCCCGATGGTGACGTCGGCGCCGATCACCGTGGCGAAGCCGCCGAGCTTCGCGTGCGGTCCGTCGTGGCTGACGTGGACCACGGTGCCGTCCTGGACGTTGCTGCGCGCGCCGATGCGGATGAAGTTGACGTCGCCGCGCACGACCACGCCGGGCCAGAGGGAAACGTCGTCGCCCAGCACCACGTCGCCGACCACCGTGGCCATCGGATCCACGTACACGCGCTCGCCGAGGGTGGGCAGCACGTTCCGGTACGGGCGGATGTTCATGCGAAGACTCCGGCGATGCGTGCCAGGGCGGATTCGGGCACGTCGAGGTGGAGGACGAGGCGCAGCCGCGGCTCGTCGCCGATCGACAGGCGCACGCGCTGGGCCTGCGCGCGTTCGCGCAGCCGCGGCAGGGCGGCGGGATCCACGCTGGCGAAGACCATGTTGGTGTGCTGCTCGACCGCGACCACCGCCGGCTGCGCCGCCAGCGCCTGCGCGAGCCGCCCGGCCCGTGCGTGGTCCTCGGCCAGGCGCTCGACGTTGTGGTCGAGCGCGTGCAGTCCCGCGGCCGCGAGCAGGCCCGCCTGGCGCATGCCGCCGCCGGTGACCTTGCGCCAGCGCCGCGCGACCGCGAGCAGGTCGCGGCTGCCCACGAGCACCGAACCCACCGGCGCGCCCAGGCCCGTCGACAGGCACACCGACACGCGG
>DASWQG010000228.1:0-3580 GCA_036403775.1 Luteimonas sp. | reverse complement strand
AGGTAGCCGGCGGGATTGCCCTGCAGACGTTCGCTGATCCGGCGCAGGTCGCGCACCAGGCCGCGCAACTCGGCCAGCGTGGGCCCGAGCTGCGACAGGCCGTCGTTGGCGAAGCTGCGGATCGCCGCGCGGTTCTCGTTGATGATCGCATCGGCGCCGCCGGCGGCGGCGTCGAGGCGGGTGAGGGTACCGTCGAGCTTGGCGACCAGGCCCGGCAGCTTGTCCACCAGCTCGCGGTCGATGTCCTCGACCGCGCGGTTGGTGTTGCCCAGCGTGCGTTCCAGCAGTTCGCTGGACTGGCGCGCGTTGACGATCAGCTGGCGCAGGTCCTCGCGCTGGGCGGCGACCGCGCCGGTCATCGACTCGATGTTCTCGAGGGTATTGGCGATGCGCTCCACGTTCTCCTCGCTCAACACCTGGTCCATGCGCGCGACCAGGCGGTTGGCGGTGTCCGCGATGTTCTGCAGCGCCGAAGCCTCGGTGGCGATGGTGGGGATGTCGTCGCGGCTGGTCTTCGCCAGCCAGGGCGCGTCCGGGCTGCCGCCGGTGAGCTGGATGAAGGGCACGCCGGTCAGGCCGGTGATCGACAGCTTCGCGCGCGTGTCCACCTTGATCGGCGTGCTCGCCTTCACCTTCAGCCGGGCGACGACGCGGCGCGGATCCTTCTGGTCCAGGTCCAGGCGCTCGACCGTGCCGACGGCGATGCCGTTGTATTGCACGGAACTGCCTTCGGTCAGGCCGGTGACCGGCTCGGTGAACACCACCTGGTATTCCTGCCAGTCGCGCTCGGAGGAGTACTTGGCGGCCCACAGGCCGAACAGCAGCAGGAACGCCGCGGCGGCGAGGGTGAACGCGCCGATCAGCACGTAGTTGGCCTTGGTTTCCATCTACTCGCCGCCTCCGGTCTCGCGCGCCGCCGCCCGCTGCGCCGCCCGCCCGCGCGGGCCGTTGAAATAGGACTGCACCCAGTCGTGCTCCAGCCGTTCCAGTTCCGCGACCGGCCCCACCGCGAGGATGCGCTTTTCCGCCAGCACCGCCACCCGGTCGCAGATAGCGTACAGGGTGTCCAGGTCGTGGGTGATGAGGAACACGGTCAGGCCCAGCGCCTGTTGCAGGCTGCGGATCAGGTGGTCGAACGCGGCCGCGCCGATCGGATCCAGGCCCGCGGTGGGCTCGTCCAGGAACAGCAGGGGCGGGTCCAGCGCCAGCGCGCGCGCCAGCGCGGCGCGCTTGCGCATGCCGCCGGACAGCTGCGAGGGCAGCTTGTCCAGCGCATCCGCCGGCAGCCCGGCCAGCTTGACCTTCAGCAGCGCCAGCTCGTAGCGCAGCGATTCCGGCAGGCCGGGGAAGTGCTCCTTCAGCGGCACCTGCACGTTCTCGCCGACGGTCAGCGACGAGAACAGCGCGCCGTCCTGGAACAGCACGCCGGTGTTGCGCTCGACGTAGAGCTCGTCCTCCGGGTCGTCGGACAGCGCGTCCACGCCGAGGACCTCGACCGTGCCCGCCTGCGGCCGGCGCAGGCCGATGATCGAGCGCATCAGCACCGACTTGCCGCTGCCCGAGCCGCCGACGATGCCGAGGATCTCGCCGCGGCGCACGTCCAGGTCCAGTCCCTCGTGCACCACCTGGCTGCCGAAGCGGTTCACCAGGCCGCGCACGCGGATGATCTGCCCGTCGTTGTCGCTCGCTTCGGCCATCACCAGTCCATCTGCATGAACCAGATCGCGGCGATCGCGTCGAGCACGATCACCAGCGAGATCGTCTGCACCACGCTCGAGGTCGTGCGCTCGCCGACCGACTGCGCGGTGCCCTTCACCTGCAGGCCCTCGAGGCAGCCGATCAGCCCGATGACCATCGCGAACACCGGCGCCTTCGACAGCCCGACCAGGAAGTGGCGCAGCTTCATCGTGTCCTCCATCCGCGCGAAGTACGCCTGCGGCGGGATGTCGAGCGCGAACGCACCGACCGTCATGCCGCCGAGCAGGCCGGCGATGTCGGCGATGAAGCTGAGCAGCGGCAGCATCACCAGCAGGGCCAGCAGCCGCGGGATCACCAGCAGGTCGACGGGGTCCAGGCCGAGGGTCCGGATCGCGTCCACCTCCTCGCGGCTGACCATCGCGCCGATCTGCGCGGTGAACGCGCTTGCGGTGCGCCCGGCCAGCACGATGGAAGTGAGCAGCACGCCGAACTCACGCAGGAAGGCGATGTTCACCAGCTCGACGACGTAGATGGTCGCGCCGAAGTCGGCGAGGATGTTCGAGCCGAGGAAGGCGATCACGGCGCCGACCAGGAAGGACAGCAGCGCCACCAGCGGCACCGCGTCCAGGCCCACCTGCTCCATGTGGAAGACCGTCGCGGTGGGGCGGAACCGGCGCGGCTCGCGCACGATCCGCAGCATCTTCCACAGGTTCTCGCCGAGGAAGCTGACCAGCGCGACGATCTCGCGCCAGTTGTCCGACACCGCGTAGCCGAGGCGGCCGAGCGCCGCGGCAAAGCCGTATTCGCGGCGCGCCTTGGGCCGGTCGTCGGCCACGTCCTCGATCGCGGCGACCAGCGCGTGGTGGTCGGGCCGGAAGGTGAAGCAGGCGAAGTCGAGTTCCTGGCGGCGGGCGAAGCGCAGCAGCTGCAGCACGCCCAGCGAATCCAGCCGCTCGACGCCGCTCGCGTCCAGGCAGCGCACCGGCGCCGGGACATCGCGGAGCGCGACCGCGATCGCCGACGCCTCGGCGAGCGTCCAGCTCCCCTCGAGGCGGGCGATGCCAGGTTCCAGGTCGCCGTCCGCGACGCGGGGCGTGGTAGGGCTGGCGGCAACCATGGCGCGAGGATACAGACTCCCGCGTGCGTGCGTGCGATGCTTCCGGCCATGCAACCCGCCGTCGCCCCTCCGCTTCCACCCGCGCAGGCCCCGGCCCCGCCGGCGGTGGCGGACTACGCCACCCGCGTCGCCTTCGTGGTCGAACTGGCCGAGCACCTGCACCGCTACGGCACCACCGCGCAGCGGCTGGAGGGTGCGCTGGTGGCGGTCGCGGGGGAGCTCGGGCTGGACTGCGAGCCGATGTCCAACCCCACCGGCATGGTGCTCAGCTTCAGCGACCCGCGGCGACCGCCCGGGCTGAGCGACATCACCCGCGTGATCCGGCTGCCGCCCGGCGATACCGACCTGGCCAAGCTGTGCGAGGCCGATCGCATCGCCGAGGAGGTCGTGGCCGGCCGGCTCGGCCTGGCCGAAGGGCACGCCGCGCTGGAGGCGCTGGAAGCGCCGCCGGGCCGGCACGCCAACACCGCGATGGTGCTGGGCTTCGGGCTCGCGGCCGCGGCGATCGCGGGCCTGTTGCGCCTGCCCTGGCTGGACATCGCCACGGCCGGATTCGCCGGCCTGCTGATCGGCCTGCTCGAACTGGCCTCGCGCGGGCGCCCGCAGATGCGCGAGGCCGGCGAGGCGCTGGCGGCGCTCGCCGCGGGCTTCGTCGCGATCGCGGTGGCGACCTTCGTCGCGCCGCTCAACCTCAACACCGTGATCATCGCCGCGCTCATCGTGCTGGTGCCCGGGATGAGCCTGACCAACGCGGTGAACGAACTC
>DASWQG010000227.1:0-6794 GCA_036403775.1 Luteimonas sp. | reverse complement strand
CTGGATCGGCGGCGGCGCGCCGGCGGCGCGGCTGCAGGTCGAAGTGCAGGCCCGCTACCGGCAGGCGCCCGAGCCCTGCGTGGTGGACGTGCTCGACGACGGCAGCCTGCGCGCGCACTTCCCGCGCGCGCAGCGCGCGGTGACGCCCGGCCAGTCGCTGGTGCTCTACGATGGCGAGCGCTGCCTCGGCGGCGCGGTGATCGCGGCCACCGATGCGCCGCTCGAACGAAGGCAGCAGGAGCGGGCGGCATGAGCGGTGCGATGCAGGGACGGGTGCTGGCGCTGGCCGGGCTGGTGCAGGCGTTGTGCGAGGTGCGACGCATCGCCGAGACCGGCCAGGCCGACGCGACGGCGTTGCGGGTCGCGCTGGACAGCATCTTCCGCATCGACGCGGAGTCACCCGGGGCGGTCTACGGCGGCGCGGAGGCGTTGCGCCCCGGCTTGCGCCTGCTGCGCGGCTGGCTGCGCAACGAAGGCGCCGAGGCCGGGCGCGACGCGGCGCTGCCCAAGCTCGCCTTCTCGGTGCTGCAGCTGGAGCGGCGCTTCGTCGCCAGCGAAGCGGCGGACAAGGTCCACGCCGGGATCCTCGCGTTGGCGCCGGACGCGGAGGCGCACGGCGCCATCCATCCCGACGTCCTCGCGGGCCTGGGCCGCCTGTATGCCGACACCGTGAGCCACCTGCGCCCGCGGGTGATGGTCCAGGGCAATCCGCACTACCTCGGCCAGTCGCAGGTGGTGGCCGAGATCCGCGCCGTGCTGCTCGCGGCGCTGCGCTCGGCGGTGCTCTGGCGCCAGCTCGGCGGCAGCCTCTGGGACTTCGCTCTGCGCCGGCGCGACATCGCCGCGACGGTGGACGAACTCCTGTAAGGCCGGAGCGACGCGTATAATCAAGGGGCTAAGCCGGGCGTGTCCGTTCCGCCCTCCCCCACCCCTGCCGGAGCCCCACGCATGGCCGACTCCTTCGCCACCCGCGCCCGCCTCGAAGTCGGCGGCCAGTCCTACGCCTATTCCAGCCTCGCCAAGCTCGGCGAGCGCTTCGACCTGGCGCGGTTGCCGTACTCGATGAAGATCCTGCTGGAGAACCTGCTGCGCCACGAGGATGGCGTCACGGTGCTGCCCGCGCACATCGAGGCGGTGGCGTCGTGGGACCCGAAGGCAGAGCCCGACACCGAGATCGCCTTCATGCCGGCGCGCGTGCTGCTGCAGGACTTCACCGGCGTGCCGTGCGTCGTGGACCTGGCGGCGATGCGCGACGCGGTGGCGAAGCTGGGCGGACGCCCCAGCCAGATCAATCCGCTGATCCCGTCGGAACTGGTGATCGACCATTCGGTGCAGGTGGACGTGTTCGGGCGCCCGGACGCGCTGGACATCAACGGCCAGATCGAATTCAAGCGCAACCAGGAGCGCTACAGCTTCCTGCGCTGGGGCCAGAAGGCGTTCGAGAACTTCAAGGTCGTGCCGCCGAACACCGGCATCGTGCACCAGGTGAACCTGGAGCACCTGGCGCGCGTGGTGATGGCGCGCGAGGTGGACGGCGAGCTGATGGCGTTCCCGGACACCGTGTTCGGCACCGACTCGCACACCACGATGATCAACGGCATCGGCGTGCTCGGCTGGGGCGTGGGCGGCATCGAGGCCGAGGCGGCGATGCTCGGCCAGCCATCGTCCATGCTGATCCCGCAGGTGGTGGGCTTCAAGCTCACCGGCCAGCTGCCCGAGGGCGCGACCGGCACCGACCTGGTGCTGACCGTCACCCAGATGCTGCGCGCGCTGGGCGTGGTCGGGAAGTTCGTGGAGTTCTTCGGCGACGGCCTGCAGCACCTGCCGCTGGCCGACCGCGCCACCATCGCCAACATGGCGCCCGAGTACGGCGCGACCTGCGGCATTTTCCCGGTGGACGCCGAGGCGGTGAAGTACCTGCGCCTGTCCGGCCGCGACGAGGCGCAGATCGCGCTGGTCGAGGCCTACGCGAAGGCGCAGGGCCTGTGGCACGCGCCGGATGCCCCGCACGCGCAGTACAGCGCGACGCTCGAGCTCGACCTGGCCGACGTCAAGCCTTCGCTCGCCGGCCCGAAGCGTCCGCAGGACCGCGTGCTGCTGGAGAAGCTCGGCGACAACTACCGCACCAACGTCCAGGGCCTGGTCGCGAACCGCAAGGCGCGCAAGGACGAGGTCAAGCGCATGGACGAGGAAGGCGGCGCCCAGCCGCAGGCCGGGCACCTGGCCGCGAGCCCGGTCTCGCGCGTGCGCATCGGCGACGCCGAGCACGAGCTGCGCGACGGCTCGGTGGTCATCGCCGCGATCACCTCCTGCACCAACACCTCCAACCCCGCGGTGATGCTGGGCGCGGGCCTGCTCGCGCGCAACGCCGCGGCCAAGGGCCTCAAGGCCGCGCCGTGGGTGAAGACCTCGCTCGGCCCGGGCTCGCTGGTCGTCACCGACTACCTGGCCAAGGCCGGCGTGCTCGACGACCTGGAGAAGCTCGGCTTCTACGTCGTCGGCTACGGCTGCACCACCTGCATCGGCAACTCCGGCCCGCTGCCGGACGAGGTCTCGCGCGGGATCGCGGAAAACGACCTCGCCGTGGTCTCGGTGCTGTCCGGCAACCGCAACTTCGAGGGCCGCGTCCATCCAGAGGTGAAGATGAACTACCTGGCCTCGCCGCCGCTGGTGGTCGCCTTCGCCATCGCCGGCACGGTGGACATCGACCTGACCACGCAGCCGCTGGGCAAGGGCAGCGACGGCCAGGACGTGTACCTGCGCGACATCTGGCCCTCGAACCAGGAGATCGGCGACCTGATCGCCGCCACCGTCGGCCCGGAGATGTTCGCCAAGAACTACGCCGACGTGTTCAAGGGCGACACCCGCTGGGCGCAGATCGCCTCGCCCGAGGGCGAGAGCTACGCCTGGGACGCGGCGTCCACCTACATCAAGAACCCGCCCTACTTCGACGGCATGACCATGGAAGTCGGCCGGATCGAGGACCTGCGCGGCGCACGGGTGCTCGGCCTGTTCGGCGACTCGATCACCACCGACCACATCTCCCCGGCCGGCAACATCAAGAAGGATTCGCCGGCGGGCCGCTTCCTGCAGGCGCGCGGCGTGCAGCCGGCCGACTTCAACAGCTACGGCTCGCGCCGCGGCAACGACGACGTCATGGTCCGCGGCACCTTCGCCAACATCCGCATCAAGAACCTGATGCTGGGCGGCGAGGAAGGCGGCAACACGCTGTTCCATGGCGCCGGCGCCAACGCCGGAAGCAGGATGTCGATCTATGACGCGGCCATGGAGTACAAGGCGCAGGGCACCCCGCTGGTCGTGTTCGCCGGCAAGGAATACGGCACCGGCTCCTCGCGCGACTGGGCGGCGAAGGGCACGATCCTGCTGGGCGTCAAGGCCGTGGTCGCCGAAAGCTTCGAGCGCATCCACCGCTCCAACCTGGTGGGCATGGGCGTGCTGCCGCTGCAGTTCAAGGACGGCGAGAACGCGCGCACGCTGGGCCTGGACGGCAGCGAGCAGGTGGATATCGTCGGCCTGGAGGATGGCGCGGCCAAGACCGCGACCGTCGTCGCCCGCAAGGCCGACGGCAGCGAGGTCCGCTTCGAGGTCCGCGTGCTGCTGCTCACGCCGAAGGAAGTCGAGTACTTCCGCAACGGCGGCATCCTGCACTACGTGCTGCGGCAGCTGGCGGCGAAGCAGGCCTGATCACAGGCGCGGTTCCCAGGTGGCGCTGGTGAGGCGCCACTCGCCGTCCTCGAGCCGCCAGCCGGTCTCGACCGCGTAGAGCCGCGCGGCATCGGGCAGCAGCCGGCCGGAGCCGCCGGTCAGCGCCGCGTCGAACGCAACCGTGGCGTGGCGCGGCTGCATCCGCACCCGCAACGGGCCGGCGATCGCCACGCCCACCTCGCGATGGCGCAGGAACGACACCTGCGCCAGGCGCACCGCGCGTTCGCGGTCCATCCCGCCCGGCCCCACGAAGTCGTCGGCCAGCACCGCGCGCACGTCGCCGGGGTCGCGCGCCTCGATCGCGGCCTGCAGCGCGTCCACGCGCGCCCGCAACGCCTGCTCCGGCGTTTCGCGCGCGCAGGCGGCCAGGCACAGGGCCGCGCACGCGGCCAGCAGCAGGGATCGGACCGTCGTTTCCATGGCGCAAGCCTAAGCGCATTCGAGCCCTCGCCGCCGCCTTGCCCCGCCCCGGCGCGCTATGCTCCAATCGCGTGAAGAACCGTACGGTGCCGGATCGCACCGCGACCTGGAGTGCATCGCGATGCAGCAAGCGCGCCCCTGGCTGGCCCACTACCCGGCCGGCGTCCCGACGGACATCAACCCCGATGCGTACCCGTCGGTCGTCGCCGTGCTGGACGACGCGATCGCCCGCTTCCGCGACCGCCCGGCGTTCTCCAGTTTCGGCAAGGTGATCAGCTACGCCGAACTCGACCGCATGAGCGCGCAGCTCGCGGCGTACTTCGCCACCGAGCTCGGGCTCGCGCGCGGCGAGCGCGTCGCGATCATGATGCCCAACTGCCTGCAGTACCCGATCTCGACCTTCGGCATCCTGCGCGCCGGGCTGACGGTGGTGAACGTCAATCCGCTGTACACGCCGCGCGAGCTGAAGCAGCAGCTGGTGGACTCGGGCGCAAGCGCGATCGTGGTGCTCGACAACTTCGGGCACACCGTGCAGCAGGTGATCGCCGACACGCAGGTCAGGCACGTGGTCACCACCGGCCTGGGCGACCTGGTCGGCGGCGCCAAGGGCGCGATCATGAACCTGGTCGTCAAGCACGTGAAGAAGATGGTGCCCGCCTATCGCCTCGACGGCGCGGTGCGCTTCCGCGACGCCCTGGCGCGCGGGGCGCGGCATCCGCGGCCGGACGTGGCGATCGAGTCGTCGGACATCGCGTTCCTGCAGTACACCGGCGGCACCACCGGCATCGCCAAGGGCGCGATGCTGAGCCACCGCAACCTGGTGGCGAACATGGAGCAGGCCGCGGCCTGGGTCGGCGGCGCGCTGCGTCCCGGCGAGGAAGTCGTGATCACCGCGCTGCCGCTGTACCACATCTTCTCGCTGACCGCGAACGGGCTGGTGTTCACCAAGTTCGGCGGCCTCAACCACCTGATCACCAACCCGCGCGACATGCCGGGCTTCGTCAAGGAACTCTCGAAGGCGAAGTTCACCGCGATCACCGGCGTCAACACGCTGTTCAACGGGCTGCTCAACACGCCCGGCTTCGACCAGCTCGATTTCTCCTCGCTGCGCCTCACCCTGGGCGGCGGCATGGCGGTGCAGCGCGCCGTCGCCGAGCGCTGGAAGAAGACCACCGGCTGCACCCTGGTCGAGGCCTACGGCCTCACCGAGACCTCGCCGGCCGCGTGCATCAACCCGATGGACCTGAAGGAATACAACGGCTCGATCGGCCTGCCGATCCCGTCCACCGACGCCAGCATCCGCGGCGAGGACGGCAGCGCCCTGCCCGCCGGCGCGACCGGCGAGCTATGCATCCGCGGCCCGCAGGTGATGCAGGGCTACTGGCAGCGCCCCGCCGAAACCGCCGAGGCGATCGACGCCGACGGCTGGCTGCACACCGGCGACATGGCGCGCATGGACGAACAGGGCTACTTCTACATCGTCGACCGCAAGAAGGACATGATCCTGGTCTCGGGCTTCAACGTGTACCCGAACGAGATCGAGGACGTGCTCGCGGCGATGCCGGGCGTGCGCGAGGTCGCGGCCGTCGGCGTCCCCGACGAGAAATCCGGCGAGACGGTCAAGGTGGTCATCGTCCGCAACGACCCGTCGCTGACCGCCGAGCAGGTCAAGGCCTTCGCCCGCGAGCAGCTGACCGGCTACAAGGTCCCGCACCACGTCGAGTTCCGCGACGAGCTGCCCAAGACCAACGTCGGCAAGATCCTGCGCCGCGAGTTGCGCGGCTGAGGGAAGCGGGCGCGCCGTCCGGCCGCCCCAAAGAACGCAAGCCGCCTCAGCCGGCGCCGTCGCGCGCCATGTTGCGCAGGACGAGGTCCACGACCGTGTCCATGGTCGGGTTCCGCGGCAGGTCCATGGACTCGAAGGTGAACCCGAGCTCGGTCTCCACGTCCAGCATCATGTCGACCATCAGTAGCGAGTCGATCCCCAGTTCGGCCTGGGTCGTGCTGCCGGTCACCCCCGCGGGATCGATCCCGAAACGCTCGTGAATCAGCGCCTTGAGGCGCTCCAGGACCTGCTGCCGTTCCATCCGGTGCTCCAAAGTGGGTGGCCGGTCGTGTTGCCGGCGCCGGTTCCGGGTACCCTGCCGCTGTCGGTGGGGTGCCCGCCGGTATCGTACCGTGGGCGGAGGCCCGGCAGTGGACAAGCTGGACAACGAACTGGTCGAAAGCGTGCGCGCGCAAGCCGTCCTGCGGTTGCGCTTCGGCCTCGTCGTGCTCGCGATCATGCTGGGCACGCTCGCCTACTGGGGCCCGACCCACGCCGAGACGCACGTCCTGGAAGTGCTGGCGGTCGCGGCCGGGTACATCGCCTACAACGTCGCCGCGTTCCACTTCTCGCGCCGCACCGACCTGGTGCCGGCGCAGGCGATGGTGGTCGCCACCGCGATCGGCGACCCGCTGGTGCTGTCGGTGTGGCTGTTCATCGCCGGCCACTCCTCGCTGCTGATCGTCGGCTTCTACCTGTTCACCATCCTCGGCTTCGGCTTCCGCATCGGCGCGACCGCGATGCACATCTGCCAGGTCGCCTCCATCGTCGGCCTCAGCGTGGTGACCTGGCTGTCGCCGATCTGGCACGAGCAGCCCTTCTT
>DASWQG010000226.1:0-5021 GCA_036403775.1 Luteimonas sp. | reverse complement strand
GAGCGCTGGTCGCCGAAGGCTGCGACGTCATCGTCTGCGACGACGGCCTGCAGCACTACCGGCTGGCGCGCGACCTCGAGATCGAGGTGCTCGATGCCCGCCGCCGCCACGGCAACGGCCGCCTGCTGCCTGCCGGCCCGCTGCGCGAGCCCGTCGCCCGCGCGGCCCGCTGCGATTTCCACGTGGTCAACATCGGCGAGGAGGAGGACGCGACAGGCTTCGGCGAGTGGCCCATGCACCTCACCGGCGACATCGCCGAACCGTTGCAGGGCGGCCGCCCGGTTCCCCTCGGCCACTTCGCCGGCCACCGCGTCCACGCCGTCGCCGGCATCGGCGATCCCGAACGCTTCTTCGCCATGCTCCGCGCCCGCGGCATCGCCGTCGTCCCGCACGCCTTCCCCGACCACCACCGCTACACCGCCGAGGACTTCGCCTTCGGCAGCGACCTGCCGGTGCTGATGACCGAGAAGGATGCGGTGAAGGCCACGCCCTTCGCCACGCCGCGCTTCCACGCCGTGCCGGTGACCGCGCGCCTGCCCGAAGCCTTCTGGGTCTCGTTGCTCGACCGGATCTAGGAAGCCGCGACCGGGTTTTTGGGTAGCATGGGTGCCCATGCCCGACTTCATCGTCGCCATTCCCGCCCGCTTCGCCGCCACGCGCCTGCCGGGCAAGCCGCTGCGCCTGCTTGGCGGCGAACCGCTGGTCCTGCACGTCGCCCGCCGTGCGCTGGACGCTGGTGCCCGCGAAGTCTGGGTCGCCGCCGACGACGAGCGGATCGCCCAGGCGCTCGACGGCAGCGGCGTGCGCATCGCGATGACCTCGCGCGACCACCTGTCCGGGACCGACCGCCTCGCCGAGTGCGCGCGCATTGCCGGCTGGGCCGACGACACGCTGGTGGTCAACCTGCAGGGCGACGAACCCTTCGCGCCAGCCGAGGGCATCCGCGCGGTCGCCGAGACGCTGGTCGGCTCCGGCGCGGAAATGAGCACGCTCGCCACGCCGATCAACGACGCCGCGCAGCTGTTCGACCCGAACGTGGTCAAGGTCGTGCGCCGCGCCGACCGCGACGCGCTGTATTTCAGCCGCGCGCCGATGCCCTGGTCGCGCGACACCTTCGGCGCGACGCCGCCGCAGTTGCCGACCGGCGAGAACATCTGGCTGCGGCACATCGGCATCTATGGCTACCGTGCCGGCTTCCTGCAGCAGTTCGCGCTGCTGCCGCCGGGCCGGCTCGAGCGGATCGAGTCGCTGGAGCAGTTGCGCGCGCTCGAAGCCGGCTACCGCATCGCCGTGGGCCTGACCCCGGCGGCGTTCCCGCCCGGCGTCGACACGCCCGAGGACCTGGTACGCGCCGAACGCCACCTCGCGGAGGGGCGCCGTTGATCCAGGTGCAGCAACGCCTGCTGATCGTCTGCCTGGGGAACATCTGCCGCTCGCCGATGGCCGAGGGCGCGTTGCGCGCGCGACTCCACCAGGCCGGGCTCGGCCAGGCCGTCGAGGTCGATTCCGCGGGCCTGGGCAACTGGCACGCCGGCCAGCCGCCGGATCGCCGCGCCATCGCCTGCGCCGCCCGCCACGGCGTGGACATCTCGCACCTGCGCGCCCGACAGCTGGTGGACGCCGACTACACCCGCTTCGACGCGCTGCTGTGCGCCGATGCCGACGTCCTCTACACCGTGAACGCCCACGCGCCGCAGGGCGTCACCGCCGAAACCGGCCTGCTGCTCGGCTGGTCCGGCCTGGGCGAACACGCCCAGATTCCAGATCCCTACACCCTCAATACCGCCGCCTTCGAGCACGCCTGGGAACTGGTGGACCAGGCCGCCGCCGCGATCGTCGAGCGCCTCGCGCAGCGCGCCTGAGGCACGCTCCCGCAATGGGATAATCGTCGGGTCATGAGCGATCCGGGACGCCCGAAGCCAGCCAAGCCGCCGCCGTTCGACGGCAAGGCGTTCGTGCGCGGATTGAGCACGGCGCCGGGGGTGTACCGGATGTACGCCGCCGACGACTCGGTCCTGTACGTCGGCAAGGCGGGCGCCCTGAAGAAGCGGGTGGCGAGCTATTTCAGCGCCGCGCCGAAGACCGCGCGGACCATGGCGATGCTGGCCCAGGTCGCGCGCATGGAGGTGACGGTCACCCGCACCGAGACCGAGGCGCTGCTGCTCGAGAACCAGCTGATCAAGTCGCTCAAGCCGCGCTACAACGTGATGCTGCGCGACGACAAGAGCTACCCGTACGTGCTGCTCACGCAGGAGGAATGGCCACGGCTCGCCCTGCACCGGGGCCCGCGCAGCCTCCCGGGGCGCTACTTCGGGCCCTATGCCAGCGTCGGGGCCGTGCGCGAGACCCTCAACCTGCTGCACAAGCTGTTCAAGCTGCGCAGCTGCGAGGACAGCGTGTTCCGCAACCGCTCGCGCCCCTGCCTTCAGTACCAGATCGGCCGCTGCACCGCGCCCTGCGTCGGGCTGGTGGACGCCGGCGACTACGCCCGGGCCGTGCGCCGCGTCGAACTGTTCCTGGAGGGCCGCAGCGACGAGCTGTCCGCCGAGCTCGAACGCAACATGGCCGCCGCGGCCCAGGCCCTGGACTACGAGGAGGCCGCGCGCGTGCGCGACCTGATCCAGGCGATCCGCAAGCTGCAGGCGCGCCAGTACGTGGACGGTCGCGCCGCCGACCTGGACGTGCTCGCCTGCGCGATGGAAGGCAGCCACGCCTGCGTGCTGCTGCTCGCCTTCCGCGACGGCCGCAACCTCGGCACGCGCGCCTTCTTCCCGAAGACCAACGGCGCGGAGAGCTGCGAGGAGGTGCTCACCGCCTTCGTCTCCCAGTATTACGCCGAGCAGCCCGCGCCGCCGGAGATCGTGCTGGACCGCGACCTCGAGGACCGCGAACTGCTGCAGCAGGCGCTGTCCGAAGGCGCCGGCAAGCGCGTGCTGCTCAAGTGCAACGTCCGCGGCGAGCGCGCCGGCTACCTCGACCTGGCCAAGCGCAACGCCGAGCTCGCGCTCGCCACCGAGCTCGGCAGCCAGGCGACCCAGCGCGCGCGCATGGACTCGCTGCAGCAACTGCTGGGCCTGGACGAGCCGCCGCAGCGCATCGAGTGCTACGACATCAGCCACACCATGGGCGAGGCCACCGTCGCCTCGCAGGTCGTGTTCAACCAGGACGGGCCGGTGCGCAGCCAGTACCGCCGCTACAACATCGCCGGGATCGAGCCGGGCGACGACTACGCGGCCATGCACCAGGCGCTGGAGCGCCGGTTCCGGCGCGCGGTGGACGAGGGCGGGGTGCTGCCGGACCTGTTGCTGATCGACGGCGGGGCGGGGCAGGTGGCCCAGGCGCGCGCCGTGCTGGCCGAGCTCGGGATCGCCGAGCGGATCGTGCTGGTCGGCGTGGCCAAGGGGCCCGAGCGCCGCGCCGGCCATGAGGCCCTGCTGCTCCCGGACGGGCGCGAGGTCCGCCCCGGCCCCGAGTCGCCCGGCCTGCAGCTGATCCAGCAGGTGCGCGACGAATCCCACCGCTTCGCCATCACCGGCCACCGTGGCCGCCGCGCCAAGGTGCGCAACACCAGCCGGCTGGAGGACATTCCCGGCATCGGGCCCCGCCGACGCGCTAACCTGTTGCGGCATTTCGGGGGGCTGGGCGGGCTGAAGGCCGCGGGCGCGGAGGAAATCGCCCGGGTCGCAGGCATCAACGCCGCGCTCGCCGAACGCATCTGGGCCAGCCTCCACGGCTTGCCCGTGGACGACAGGACCGACCCCCCGCCGGAGCGCAAGGGCGAATGACGCTGACCCTGCCGACGATCCTCACCCTGGTCCGCATCGCGATGATTCCGGTGCTGGCCGCGGTCTACTTCCTGCCCTACGGCTGGACCAACTTCGCCGCCGCGGCGGTGTTCGCGGGGGCCTCGCTGACCGACTGGCTGGACGGCTGGATCGCGCGCCGCTTCGGCATGACCTCCGCGTTCGGCGCTTTCCTGGACCCGGTCGCCGACAAGCTGATGGTCTCCACCGCGCTGTTCCTGATCGTGCAGGGCCACCCCAGCGCCTGGATGGCCCTGTGGGCGGCGGTGATCGTGGGCCGCGAGATCGCGGTGTCCGCGCTGCGGGAATGGATGGCCGAAGTCGGACAGCGGGGCAAGGTCGCGGTGGCGGCCATCGGCAAGTTCAAGACCATCGCGCAGATGGTCGCGCTGACCTGCCTGCTGTATTCGGTGGCGCCGGAGAACCCACCCCATCCCAAGCCGTGGATGGGCGACCTCGTCTTCCATGTCGGCGACTGGCTGCTGGCCATCGCCGCGCTGCTGACGCTGTGGAGCGGCCTGGGCTACCTGCGTGCCGCCTGGCCCTCGTTGCAGGGCAAGCCGCCCACGTATTGACACCTCGCCGCCCTCCCGTAAAATGGCGGGCTCCGCGGGAATAGCTCAGTTGGTAGAGCACGACCTTGCCAAGGTCGGGGTCGCGAGTTCGAGTCTCGTTTCCCGCTCCAGTTCCAGTACGAACCCCGGCTTGCCGGGGTTCGTCGTTTCAAGAACAATGAAAGACCACCGGCCGGGTGGCAGAGTGGTTATGCAGCGGACTGCAAATCCGCGTACGCCGGTTCAATTCCGACCTCGGCCTCCAATACAAGACCCCGCCGCCGGCGGGGTTTTTTATTGCGCGGCTCTTATGGTGCAAGATCACCCCCGGCCCGGATGGCGAAACTGGTAGACGCAAGGGACTTAAAATCCCTCGGCCGCAAGGCCATGTCGGTTCGATCCCGACTCCGGGCACCATGTGCCATCCTTGGGCGATGCGCTACGCCGCCTACATCGCCGCCGTCCTGCTGACGCTCCTCTCGGCCGCGCTGGTGCTCGCCGGCCACCGCGAATGGACCTGGGTGCTGGTCCTGGCCGGGGCGCTCGCGGTACTGGGCACCTGGGACCTGCTGCAGCGGCGCAGCACCCTGCGGCGCAACTACCCGCTGCTGGCGCACTTCCGCTACGGGCTGGAATCCATCGGCCCGGAGATCCGGCAGTACTT
>DASWQG010000225.1:0-6064 GCA_036403775.1 Luteimonas sp. | reverse complement strand
ACGGCTCCTCGATCGCGCTGCCGGTGCTCGGCGACACGGTCACCACCGGCGCCCCGGGCAAGGCCGGCACCTGGACCGTGACCGTGCGTGGCATCGGTTCGGTCTCGGGCACGGCGGTGGATCCGCTGGGCGTCACCAACGGCTACGGCCTGCCGGGCACGATCACCGGCGAGATCAGCTTCCTCAAGAGCGGCGGCTACACCGGCATGGGCGACGTCGCCAACCACGCCGCGCGCCAGGCGATCGAGTTCGCGGTCGCCAACCGCCTGGTGGACGGCTATTCGGACAGCCGCTTCCGCCCCGACGCCTACCTGCGCCGCAGCGAGATGGCGCAGTACCTGGTGATGGGCGCGAGCGTGCGCCAGTTCCTGCCGTTCGATGGCGTGCCGAGCTTCGACGACATGGCCACCACGAACCCGGCGTATCCCTACGCCGAGGCGGCGGTGGCGCAGGGCGCGCCGCTGCGCGACCTCAGCCAGCGCCAGGATGGCGTCATGGGCCTGCTCAACGGCGATTTCCGCGGCAACGACTACGTCACCCGCGTCAGCCTGGCCTACTCGCTGGTGCAGTCGCTCGGCCTGCAGGACCAGGCGCGCGCCTTCGACGGGCAGCTCACCGCGTTCCATGACGGCAAGCGCATCCCGATCGACGACGCCGGCTCGATCGCGCCGGCCCTGCGCGGCTACGTGCAGCTGGCGCTGGACCAGGGCGTGATCAATGCGCGCTTCACCGTGACCCAGGGCCCGTTCGACCTGGCGCCGACGCTGCACGCCTGGTTCGACCCGGGCAGGAAGGTGACGCGCGCCGAGTACGCGGTGGCGGCGGGTCGCTACCTCGCGGCCTACCAGTCGGCCGAGGACTGAGGTGGGATCGGTGGCGCCGACCCACGGTCGGCGCTACCGCGGCGAGGGATTGCCGGTGAGGAGTGGGAAGGGATCGATCGCGGTCCCTTCCCACCATTTTTTTTCGGGGCCCAGCGCGAAGATCGCGAAGTGCAGGTGCGGCGCGTCCTCGCTGGCGTTGCCGGTGCTGCCGACATAGCCGATCACTTCGCCCTGTTCGACGTCCTTGCCCGCCTGCAGCCCGGGCGCATAGCGATCCAGGTGCGCGTAGTAGTAGGCATGCGTGCGGTCGCCGTCGAACTGGTAGATGGTGTGGCCGCCGGCATTGCTGTCGAACAGCTTCTCGATGCGGCCGTCGACGGCGGCGACCACCGGGGTGCCGCGGTCGGCCATGATGTCCAGCGCCTCGTGGGTGCGGCTGCCGCCGCCGCGGGCGTCGTCGAAAGTGTCCTGCAGTTGCGTCGGAAGGACGCCGCGGACGGGGATCAGCAGGCTGCCCGCGGGCAGGGGCGCCTGGGCACGCCGCGGGGTACGGGAAGGCGGCGTGCCCGGGCCGGTCGCCGGCGCCGTGGGTGCCGTGGCCTCTGGCGCGACGGTCGTACCCGTCGCCGCCGGTGCGCGATCGGCCCCGGGCGCCGCGCCCGTCTTCGCCGGCACCTGCGCTGGCGCCGTCGCCGGGTCCCGCATCAGGAAGAACACCACGTTGGCGCCCACCAGCACCCCGGCCAGGAAGAGCAGGGCACCCTTCAGCAGGGCGTTCATTGCTGCAGGACCGCTTCCATGCCCGGCGCCACCGCCGCGGCGAAGGCCACCACGTCCCAGTTGGTCAGGCGGATGCAGCCGTGCGACTGGGTCTTGCCGATGGTGGACGGCTCGGGCGTGCCGTGGATGCCGTAGTGCTCCTTCGAGAGGTCGACCCAGACCAGGCCGACGGGGTTGTTCGGGCCGGGCTGGATCGTGGCCTTGGAGTGGCTCGAATCGGCGTCCCAGAACAGGTCGGGGTTGTAGTGGAAGGTCGGCTTGCGGGCGACGCCGTTGATCTTCCACTCGCCGATCGGCAGCGGGTCGTGCTCGCTGCCGGACGTGGCCGGGAAGCGCGCATAGGCCTTGCCGTCGGCGTCGAGCAGCGAGACGCTGCCGTCGGACTTGTCGACCAGCACCTGGTCGGCCTTCGCCAGCGGCTTGCGGCCGGCGACGTTGGGGACGGTGATGGTGGTGCCGGCGGTGAACGACTTGCCGGCGTTGAGCTTCTTCAACAGTGCCGGGCTCGCATGGAAGCGCTCGCCCAGCATTTCCTCGATCGAGGCGTAGCCCAGCTCGTCGAGCTCCGCCTTCGCCATCATGTCCGACGGGATCTTCGCGAAGTCCGTGCCGGCATCGGCTTCGGTGATGGTGTATTCGACCAGGGCTGGCGCGTCGCCCTCGCGCAACGCCTGCCAGGCGGCGTCGTCGAGCGACTCGCCGTCGCCCAGGCCATGCGCCTTGCGGAAGGCGGCGATGGCGCGCTTCGTGTTGGTGCCGGAGACGCCGTCGATCTCGCCGGGGGAGAAATGCGCGCGGTCCAGCAGGATCTGAGCGCGCAGGGTGTCGTCGGGCGCGAGTTCGGCGTCGGCGGACGCGCGCGGGAGCGGCGAATCCGGCGACCACAGGTCGGCCTGCACCTTCTCGCCACTCTCCCTGGCCGGCGTCGTGCTGCCGGCCTTGGCCGGGACGGTGTCGACGCGCCCGATGACATTGCTGAAGTCGGGGCGCGACTGCGCGTCCGCGAACGTCCAGGGCGCCGCCAGCGCCAGCACGATGGCGGTGGCGAGCAGGGTGTTGCGGGTCGTGTGCGGGTGGCGGGTCGGCATCGCGGTGATCCATCCGTGGGGATGGCGTGATGCTGCGCAAGCGCCGCTCGGCGCGGCGTGAATGCGCGCCGCGACGGTTCAGGAACGAGTGGGGCGACGCCTCAGTTGGGGCGGCCGCGCGTGCTCAGCGTGACCATGCTCTCGCCGAGCGAACGCATCACCTCGGGTTGCATCGAGAAGGCGATGTGCGACTGGCCGAACGAGAGGACCAATGCTTCCTGCTCCGGATTGGCGCCCGGGCCGAGGGAGAACGAGGAGGGCATGACCAGCGCGCCGGAGGTCTGCTCGCGCTCGGCCTGGGGCAGCTGGTCGGCGCCGTCGCGCGAGGCGGCGAGCAGCGCGGCGGCCATGTTGGCCACATCGAGGGGGGAGAGGGTGTAGTCGCCCAGCAGCACGCCGTCCTTCGCGAAGCCGACGGCGATCTGGCCGTCGGGCGCGGACTCGATCAGCAGCCCGGTGGTGAAGCCTGCAGGAACTCGCATGGGGTTTTCCGGTTACGTGATGCCACCAGGAATGGTGGCCGGGGAGGGAATCGAACCCCCGACACGGGGATTTTCAATCCCCTGCTCTACCAACTGAGCTACCCGGCCGGTGCAACGCTCCCGTCGGGGAGGCCGCGAAGCCCGCATCTGCGAGGGCGCGATGATACGGACGCGCCGCCCCCGGGGCAAGCCGCGACCGATTCCCGCATGGAGCCTGAACGGGGGTGCGGGCGCCCATCTCCGGCGAACGTGGCCCGGCGCATCATCGGATGCACACCCCGAAAGGAGCCAGCGCCATGTCTTCCCGCATCCTCCTGGCCGCCTCCATCGCCGCGCTGCTCGCAGGCTGCGCCACCACGCGCATGAGCGACGCGCAGTCCCTGGCCCTGTACCGCGACCACGCCGGCGCGCCGGTGCGCACCATCCGCTATTTCGATCCGGTCAGCTGGGAAAAGGTGGACGACGACCACCTGCTGCTGACCATGCGCCCGCGCGAGGTCTACCTGCTGCGCATCGCCGGGCCTTGCCTGGACTGGGCCGGCGCCTCGCCCGCGATCGGCATCAGCAGCCAGGCCGGCTATGTCAGCGCCGGCTTCGACCGGGTCAGCGTGCCCGACGTGCCGGGCGGCTGCCGCATCGAGGAGATCCGTCCCGTGGACATCGGCGCGGTGCGCGAGGCCCGCGATCAGATGGCGGCGTCCGGCTCGACGTAGCCGGGCGGCTTCTCCGCGCCGCCGCCGAAGAGGAACTTGACCATCTCGTCCTCGAGGAAGGCGCGGTGCTTCGGATCCAGCGGCGACAGGCGGTTCTCGTTGATCAGCATCGTCTGGTGCGCGAGCCACGCCGCCCACGCCGGCTTGCCGATGTTGGCGTAGACGCGCTTGCCCAGTTCGCCCGGCCAGGGCACGAAGTCCAGGCCTTCGGCTTCGCGCTGCTGGTGCTGGCAGAACACGGTGCGGCTCATGCGGCGGTCTCCTCCAGGAGCTTGCGGATCGGCGCGGGGATGCCCAGCGACGCCCAGTCGTGGCGTCCGGCCCAGCGCAGGTCGCCATTGTCCGCCAGCGCCGCGCGCATCGCCACGCGCGGCCAGTGCAGCGGCTGCAGTTGCAGGTGGTAGTGGGTGAAGCCGTGGTCGATCACGGGGAGCGCCTCGCCGTGGTCGTAGCGGCCGTCGACGCGGCCATCGAACCACTCACGCGCGGCGGCCTGGTCCGGCGCCTCGGGCAGGGACCACAACGCGGCCCAGACGCCCGTGGGCGGGCGTCGCTGCAGCAGCACGCGGCCGTCCGCGGACCGCAGCAGCAGCACCACCGCGCTGCGCACCGGCCGCGCCTTGCCGGGCCTGGGCCAGGGCAATTCCGCCACGCGACCCGACTGCAGCGCGGCGCAGGCCTGCTGCAGCGGGCAGACCACGCAGGCCGGATCGAAGCGCGTGCACAAGGTGGCGCCGAAATCCATCTGCGCCTGCGTGTAGTCGGCCATGCGCGCCGGCGGCAGTTGCGCCTCGGCCAGTGCCCACAGGCGTTTCTCCACCGCCGGCGTCCCAGGCCAGCCTTCGACCCCATGCAGGCGCGCGAGCACGCGCTTGACGTTGCCGTCGAGGATGGGGAAGCGATCGCCCCAGGCCTGCGCGAGGATCGCGCCGGCGGTGCTGCGGCCGATGCCGGGCAGGGCCAGCAGCGCGTCGAAGTCGCGCGGCAGTTCGCCGTCGTGCCGTTCCACGCAGGCGCGCGCCGCGGCGTGCAGGTTGCGGGCGCGGGCGTAGTAGCCGAGGCCCGACCATAGCGCGAGGACGTCGTCGAGCGGCGCCGACGCCAGCGCGTGCAGGTCCGGCAGCGCCGCGACGAAGCGTTCGAAGTAGGGGACAACCACCTGCACCCGGGTCTGCTGCAGCATGATCTCCGACAGCCAGACCCGGTAGGGCGTGCGCGGGTGCTGCCAGGGCAGGTCGTGCCGGCCGCAGCGGTCGAACCAGTCGAGCAGGGCCGCCGCTATCGCCGGCGTTTCACTCATTGCCGGCCGGCGCGAGCGCGGGGTCGTCGACCTCGATGTGCACGCCTTCCAGCCGCGCGCCCGCGATTTCGAGCAGCGGCGTGTCCACGCGGCCGTCCAGGGGAGGCAGCGGCGTGCGCAGGCCGGCGTCGAGCCACTCGGTGATCGCGGCGATGCGGAAGCGGCCATCGAACGCGGTCGCGTCCTTGCGCGCCTCCAGCCGCACGATGCCGGACACGTCGGTGGGGCCACGGTAGTCGAGTGCGACCGCCACCGGTCCCCGTGGGCGGTGCAGGGGGGCCGGGAGTTCGGGCCAGGCCGCGGGCCATTGCGCGATGTCGCCTTCCAGGTCGAGCGCGAGCGCATCGCCCAGCGCGATGCTGCCGCGCGCCATCGCATCCGGAATCGGGTCGTCGGCCTCGGGCCCGAGCCCCCGCACGACCAGCAGTTGCGTCGCCAGCGCCAGGGTCCCGTCGTCGAAGCGCAGCAGGCCGTGGCTACCGAGCGAGAAGGGAAGGTGGCTGGCGTCGGAGACGTAGCTGCCGGCCAGGCCGACCCGCGCGGGTTCGACGCGGATGTCGTCGGTGCGGAAGCGCAGCGGCCCGGACAGCCGCAGGTGCGCGGGCAGTCGCCAATCCCCGCCGAGCGCCGCCAGCCGGCCGACGATGCCCATCCCGGTCGGGCTGCCGTCGGCCAGCGCCTCCATGCGTTGCAGGGCCAACGCCAGGTCGAACGGCACGCGCAGGGCGTCCGTGACGTAGCGACCCCGCACGCGCGCGCGCAGCGGCTCGGCGGGCGCCAGCCGCGCGATGTCGATCGCCACGCCGTCGATGAACCAGTCCGCTTCGGCGCCGTCGTTGCGGAGGCTGCCGTCGCGCACCTGCACGCCCCGGGCCAG
>DASWQG010000224.1:0-2228 GCA_036403775.1 Luteimonas sp. | reverse complement strand
TGCGCGCCGCAGCCACGCGCCTGCAGGCTCTGGTGGGCAAGCGCCACACGGTGGCGCGGCTGGGCGGGGACGAGTTCACCGTCGTGCTGGAAGGCCTGGACACGCCCGAAGAGGCCGACGAGGCCGCGCGCGGCATCATTGCCGCCTTCGAGGCGCCGCTGCTGCTGGACGAGCGTCAGGACATCGCGATCACGCCCTCGATCGGCATCAGCCTCTATCCGGACCACGCCCAGGTCCCCACCGAGCTGCTGAAGCAGGCCGACACCGCGATGTACCAGGCCAAGGCCGCGGGCCGGCGCACCTTCATGCGCTACAGCGAGGCGATGGACGTGTCCATCCGCCAGCGCGCCACCGTTTCCGGCGCGCTGCGCAAGGTGCTCGACCGCGGCGAGCTGCACCTGGTGTACCAGCCCAGGCTGTCGCTGTCCCGGCAGCGGATCGTCAGCGTGGAGGCCTTGCTTCGCTGGGAGGGCCCGGACGGCGACATCCCGCCCGCGCAGTTCATCCCGCTGGCGGAAGAGAGCGGGCTGATCATGGAAATCGGCGAGTGGGTGCTGCGCGAGGCCTGCCGCACCGTCGCCGGCTGGCAGCGCGGCGCGCTGCCGGGGATCGGCGTGTCGGTGAACGTGTCGGCACTGCAGCTGCTGCGCAGCGACTTCCCCGCCGTGGTCGCGCGCGTGCTCGAGGACACGGGGCTGGACCCGGGCACGCTGGAGCTGGAACTCACGGAATCGGTGGTGATGGCCAACGCCCAGCAGACCGCGGAGAAGCTGCAAGCCTTCCGCGACCTCGGCGTCAGCCTGGCGATCGACGATTTCGGCACCGGCTATTCGTCGCTGGCCTACCTGAAGCGGCTGCCGATCAATACGCTGAAGATCGACAAGGAATTCGTCGACGACCTCAGCCATGGCTCGGAAGACGCCGCGATCACCACCACGGTCCTGGCCATGGCCCGGTCCCTCGGCCTGAACGTGGTCGCCGAGGGCGTGGAGACGCAGGCCCAGCTGGACTTCCTGCACGCGCACGACTGCGACGAGATCCAGGGCTTCTGGCTCTCGCCGCCGCTGGACCCGGGGCGCTGCCAGTCCTTCATCCACGGCTGGCGGGCGGCCCCCGGGCGCACCGGGCGCGAGCCGGAACTGGCGCCGCTGGCCTGAATGCCTTGACCGCCCCCCGGGCCCTGCCTATCGTGCGGCCATGGACCCGGCCGAGGTGATCGCCCAGCTCAACGCCATCGCCGCGCGCGTGGACGCGCTGGCCGAGCGCGCCCGACAGCTCGCGGACGAGAACCAGCGGCTGCGGCAGCAACAGGAGCAACTGGCGGGCGAGCGCTCGCAGCTGCTGGCGAAGAACGAACAGGCGCGCTCGCGGGTCGAGGCGATGATCGCCCGGCTGAAGTCGCTGGAACAGCACACCTGAGGCCGCCATGGGCAATGCCAGCGAACCCGTTTCCGTCCGCCTGCTCGACCGCGAATACACCGTGGGCGTGGAACCCGGCGAGCGCGACAGCCTGATGGCGGCCGCGCGCGTACTGGACGCCAAGATGCGCGAGATCCGCGGCGGCAACCGGATGGCGGCGGTCGACCGCGTCGCGGTGCTCGCGGCGCTGAACCTCGCCCACGAACTGCAGCAACTGCGCGACGACAATGCCAGCCGCGACCGCGAGCTGGTGCGCGCCCTCGACGGGTTGCAGCGGCGCCTCGACGGCCTTGGCGCCTGAGGCGCATTCACGCGCGCGCCGCGCGGCTGAACCGCGGCAGCGCGGGAACCGACGAATGGATGTCGCGCGCCGCGACGCGCGGCTATACTGCGCCTGCGTCCTCTGCCCTGCGCGACGGCGTGCGCAAACATTACCCTTGGCCCTTAAAAGCGACCACGGGGATGCAGCGGTAGCCAGGCGTGCAAGTCCGCCCTCGAGCGGAAAGCCCGAAGGTTGCCAGGCATTCCCACTTGAACCCCGGGTTCAAGGTCGTTTCGCACGCATCGCCATGGCGGAGGATGTACCCACATCGGCGAGAGCCCCTGGAAGCCCGCGTCCGCAAGGCGCGGGCTTCTTGCGTTGCGCGGCATGAGCGGCGACCGCGCCCGCCTGCGCCGCGCGTTGCGGGACCGCCGTCGCGCGAGCCCGCCGGCGGCGCGCATCGCGGCCGCCGAGGCGCTGGCCGCGCGCATCCGCGCGCTTCCGTTCCTGCCGGCGGTCGGCGATCTCGGCGGCTACTGGGCGATGG
>DASWQG010000223.1:0-8839 GCA_036403775.1 Luteimonas sp. | reverse complement strand
AGGCCTATCCGGTGGCGATCGAGGCGACGCTGCGCGAGGGCCATCTCAAGCTCGCGCTCTCGCTCGCGGTCGAGTACTCCAGCACCTGCCCGGCGTCCGCCGCATTGACGCGGCAGCTCAACGCCGAGCGCTTCGCCGGCGATTTCCCGCCCGGACGGCCGCTCGCGCCCGAGGCCGTGCGCGACTGGCTGGCTTCGGGGCGCGGCCTCGCGGCCACTCCGCACGCGCAGCGCAGCCGCGCGCAGGTCCGCGTGGAACTCAAGCCCGCATTCGACGAGCTGCCGGTGGACGCGCTGGTGGACGCGCTCGAAGGCGCGCTCGGCACGCCGGTGCAGGCCGCGGTGAAGCGCGAGGACGAGCAGGCCTTCGCCGAACTCAACGCCGCCAACCTGATGTTCTGCGAGGACGCCGCCCGCCGCGTCGCCGCCGTCCTGTCATCCGACCCCCGCGTCGAGCACTACGACGCCACCGTCTCCCACTACGAGTCCCTGCACCCCCACGACGCCGTCGCCCGCGTCAGCGGCTAGGAGCTTTTTTCAGCCACTGATCACACAGATAAAAGAAGGATTGGTTGCCAGCAATCCCGCAGATCGCCGCGAACCGATCCTTTTTTCCTCTGTGTAATCTGTGGCTCAAGCCCTTTCGTCTAGCGGATGAAGCGCAGGCGCTGGCCGGCGGCCTGGCCGAGGAGCTGCTGGCCGTCCCAGACCTGGACGCCGTTGACCCAGGTGGCGGCGACGCGGGAGTGGAAGGTGACGCCGTCGAACGGGGTCCAGCCGCACTTGGAGAGCACGTCCTCGCGGCGCACGGTGTGCGGCGCGTCGTCCACCAGCACGAGGTCGGCGAAATAGCCCTCGCGCAGGAAGCCGCGCTCGGCGACGTCGAACAGCTGCGCCGGTGCGTGGCAGGCCTTCTGCACCACCTGCGCGTTGCTCAGCTTGCCCTCGTGCACCAGTTCCAGCGCCGCGAGCAGCGCGTCCTGCACCAGTGGTAGGCCGCTGGGCGCCTGCGCGTAGGGCCGCTGCTTCTCCTCCCAGGTGTGCGGCGCATGATCGGTGGCGAGCACGTCGATCCGGCCGTCCACCAGGGCCGCGGTGAGCGCCTCGCGGTCGCTGGCGTCCTTGATCGCGGGATTGCACTTGATCAGGTTGCCCAGGCGCGCGTAGTCGGCGCGGTCGAAGCGCAGGAAGTGGATGCAGGTCTCGGCGGTGATGCGCTTGCGCGAGCCGTCGGCGCGGACCAGCGGGCCGGGCTCGAACAGCGCCAGTTCGTCGGCGGTGGAGATGTGCAGCACGTGCAGCCGCGAGCCGTGCTTCTTCGCCAGCGAAGTCGCCAGCACGCTCGATTTCAAACAGGCCTCGCGCGAGCGGATGTCCGGGTGGCATTCCACCGGGATGGCCTCGCCGTACTTCGCGCGGTAGGCGGCGAGGTTGGCCTCGATCGTCGGCGTGTCCTCGCAGTGGGTGATGATCGGCGTCGGCGCCTCGCGGAAGATCGCGTCCAGCGTCGCCGGGTCGTCCACCAGCATGTTGCCGGTGGACGCGCCCATGAACACCTTGATGCCGGGGGCGGACAGCGGATCCAGCGCGCGGATCGCGGCGATGTTGTCGTTGCTGGCGCCCAGGTAGAAGCCGTGGTTGGCCCACATCCGGCCCGCGGCGCGGCGGTACTTGTCCTCCAGCGCGTCGCGGTCGAGCGTCGGCGGGCTGGTGTTGGGCATGTCCATCACGCTGGTCAGTCCGCCGGCGACGGCGGCCGCCGACTCGGTGGCCATGTCCGCCTTGTATTCCAGGCCGGGCTCGCGGAAGTGGACCTGGTCGTCGATCATCCCGGGCAGCAGCCTGCGGCCGTTGGCGTCGATCACCAGGTCGCCGGTGCGTGCGGCAAGCCCGCGCCCGATGGCCTCGATGCGGCCGTCGCGGATCCGCAGGTCGGCCTCGGTCTCCTGCCCCTCGTTCACGAGGCGGGCATTGACGATCAGTGTTTGCGGCATGCCTGGCTTCCTTGTTACGGCACCGGGTCGTGACCGCCCGGGTGGAGTGGATGGCAGCGACCGATGCGCCGCAGCGCCAGCCAGCCGCCGCGCAACGCACCGTGGCGGCCGATCGCCGCCATCGCGTATTCCGAGCAGGTTGGCACGAAACGGCAGCGCGGGCCCAGCAAGGGGCTCAGCCAGCGTTTGTAGCCGCGCAGGATGGCGATGAGGAGGCGTGCGATCACGATGTCTGGACGCGGCAACGCGCAGACTCCCGCGGTTGCCGCTGTAGTCCCGGCAGGGTATAACAGCGCGCTTTCCCGCCTCAAGGGAACGAAAGAGGAAATACGGCTCGTGGCAGCGAAAAAACCAGCGAAGAAGGCCTCCAAGGCGGCCAGCAAGTCCTCCACCCGGCCCAAGGCCGGCGCCAAGGCCGCCGCTGCGCGCAAGCCGGCCGCGAAGCCCGCACCGGCGAAGAAGCCGGCGGCGAAGAAGGCCGCGGCGGTCAGGAAGCCCGCCGCCGCGAAGAAGGTCGTGGCGAAGAAGCCGGTGCCTGCGAAGAAGGCGGCCAAGCCGGTCGCCCGCAAGGCGGCCCCGGTGAAGAAGGCCGCGCCGGCGAAGAAGGTCGTCGCGAAGAAGGCCGCGCCGGCGAAGAAGGTGCCGTCCGCCGGCCCGGTCGCCGCCAAGCCGCCGGTCCGCAAGGCCGCGCCCGCGCCGGTGAAGAAGCCGCAGACCGCGCCGGCCAAGGCGGCGCCGCAGCGGCCGATCGCGAAGGCCGCCTCGCGCGCCGCCAAGCAGGCGCCGGTCGAAACCACCCATGTCGCGCCGTCGCGACCGCGCCCCGTGGGCAAGGTCGCCGTGGCCCGCGCCGCCGCGCCGGCGAAGCCGTCGCCGAAGGGCAAGGCCAAGGTCGTGCCGTACAAGTCCGACGAGAGCGGCCGCCCGATCGTGCCGCAGGGCTACAAGCCGAGCGCGGACGAGGAATACATGAACCCGCTCATGCTGGAGTACTTCCGCCAGCGACTGCTGCAGTGGCGCGCCGACCTGGTCGAGGAATCCAAGCAGACGATCGAGAACCTGAAGGACGAGGTGCGCGACGTCGGCGACGAGGCCGAGCGCGCCACCCGCGAGACCGAGAACTCCCTGGAACTGCGCACCCGCGATCGCTACCGCAAGCTGATCGGCAAGATCGACAGCACGCTCAAGCGCGTGGACGAGGGTGAGTACGGCTACAGCGTGGATTCGGGCGAGGAGATCGGCCTGGAGCGCCTGGAGGCGCGCCTGACCGCCGAGCGCACGATCGACGAGCAGGAGCGCTGGGAGCACCTGCAGAAGCAGATCGGCGACTGACTCAGCCGGCCGCGAGCACGGCCTCGAGGTCGAGCAGCTCGCGGTCGCGTCCTGCGGCGGCGGCCGCCACCAGGCGCCCGCCGCGCGCGTAGCGTGCGATGAAATCGCCGCTGGCAGGGTCGCCTTCCATGCGCACCTCGTCCCAGCCGGACAGGTGCCCGCTGGCGCGCAGCGCGAGGTCGTACTGCTGGGTCCAGAAGAAGGGCACGTCGTCGAAGGCGCGTTGGTCGCCGAGCATGTTGTCCGCGGCACGTTGCCCCATCCGCTGCGCATGCACCCAGTGCTCGACGCGCGCGCTGCCCCCGGCATGCGGGTACCGCGCGACGTCGCCGGCGGCGTAATGCCCCGGGAGGCTGGTTTCCAGCCGCGCGTCCACCATGACGCCGTCCTCCACGTGCATGCCCGCGGCCACGGCGAGCCGCGTGCGCGGCACGACGCCGGCGCCGACGATGATGACCTCGGCGGCGAGCCGCGTGCCGTCGTCCAGGTGCAGGCGGCCGTCCTCCAGCCGCGTCGGCTTGCGGCCCAGGTGCAGGGCCACGCCATGCGCCCGGTGCAACGCGGCGAGATGCGCACCCAGTTGCGCGCCCAGCACGCGCTCCAGCGGAATCACCTCGGGCGCGACCACGGACACGTCCAGCCCGCGCGCGCGCAGCGCGGCCGCGGCTTCCAGCCCGATGAACCCCGCGCCGACGAACGCGACGTGGCGCGCCTCCGCGGCGACTTCGACAATCGCGCGCGCATCGGCGAGCGAGCGCAGCACCTGCACCTGGCCGGCGTCGAAGCCGGGCAGCGCCAGCCGCCGCGGCTCGGCGCCGGTGGCCAGCAGCAGCGCGTCGTAGGCGAATTCGCCCTGCGAGGCATGGGCGATGCGCGCGGCCGGATCGATTGCGGCGACGTCGCAGCCCAGGCGCAGGTCGATGTCCTGGTCGCGGTAGGCCTGCGCGTCCTGCAGCGGGATCCACTCCGCCGGCGCGGTGCCGGCAAGGAAGTCCTTCGAGAGGTTCGGCCGGTCGCAGGGCGGGTCCGCGTCGGCACTGAGCATCGTCACCGCGCCGTCGAAGCCGCAATCGCGCAGGCGTCGCGCGGCAGCGTAGCCGGCGGCGCCGCCGCCGATGATGAGGATGCGGCGGGGAGATGCATGCGGTGCCCGGACTTGCCCCTCATCCGGCGCTGCGCGCCACCTTCTCCCCGCGGGCGGGGAGAAGGGAACAGGATCGCGGGCGTAGATCGTGTCGTGGACGACCTCCACGCGCCAGATCGGCAGCGGCGCGAAGGCGGGCGCGCCGGTGGCGGCGCCGGTGCGCAGGTCGAAGCAGGCGTGGTGCCAGGGGCAATGGACCTGGTCGCCTTCGACGCGCCCTTCCGCGAGCGGTGCACCGTAATGCGTGCAGTGCGCGCCGACGATGCGCAGGCCGTCGGCGGTGCGCACCAGCAACGCCGCCTCGCCGGCGACGTGCCCGGCCAGCACGCCGTGGGCCGGCAACTCCGCCAGCGCGACGCCCTGGCGGAAGTCGGGGCCGGAGGGAGGGGCGTCGGGCTGGGACATGCGTGCGGCTCCGGCCGCGGTGGCGGAGCGGCCTGCGGGCAGCCTACGCCGCCGCGCAGCCGCCGCAGGAACGCATGTGCAAAGGCCGCCTCAGTGCGACATCGGCGTGCCGCTGAGCTTCCAGCGCACGAACACCAGCCAGCTCGACGGATCGCCGCCATACGAAGGTTCCAGCGCCGCCGGCAGCCAGTGCCGGCTGGCCTGGGCGCCGACGCCCAGGCGCCCGTTGCCGATGCGCGGGAAATCATGGACCGCGCCCAGGGTCAGCTTCGACACGGTGAAGGGGATGCCGTGCAGCGGATCGTGGTGGTCGAACAGTTCGTCCTTGTCGTCGCGCTCGGCGCGGCCGAACACGGTCCAGCCGTTCTCCCAGGCCAGGGCCGATTCCAGCAGCCAGGCATCGCTGGCCGGCGCGTCGTCCTTGCGGTTGCGGCCCCAGGCCAGCGTCGACTGCCACTGCACGCGGCCGTCGGCGAGCGCGCGATGGTGCATGGCCGAGGCGGTGGTGCGCGTCACCGACACCTCGGGCGACAGCTGCTCGGGGCTGTCGAGGAAACCGTGGCTCAGCTGCAGCGACCAGTGCGCATCCGGGTTCCAGGTGGCGCGCGCGGACCAGGAATCCAGGCGCCGCAATTCGATGTCCTTGCGATGCTGGTCCGGCTCGCGGCCGTTGAACGCCGAAGCCTCCAGCTTGAAGTCGCGGTGCACCCAGCCGGCGGTGACCACGCCGAAGGTGATGTGGGTGGCGTCGAGCCAGTGGTGGCCGAGCGGGGCTTCCGGATTGTCCAGCCCGGAGAACCGGTGCATGAACGCGGGCGGCCCCAGTGCCGGCTCGCCCGGCAGGCCGGCGTAGACGAACACGCTGTCGTCCGCGCCGAGCGGGCGCGACCAGGTGGCGGCGAGCTCCATCAGCGCGTCGTGCGGATGCTGGCGATCGACCAGGTGCTCGTGGCCGTCGGCGGTCTCGCCGGTCTGCAGCAGCAAGCCGTAGCCGTCCTTGTCCAGGGTCCAGGGATCCAGCGAGGCCATCGCGCGCACGCCGAACGTGCCGCCGGCCAGCGGCCGCTGGGACATCGCCATGAACATGCTCTCGACGTAACTGTCGCGGCCGCCGCGCGGGCCTTCGGCGTCGCCGCTGGCGGCGAGCACGAAGCCATGCAGCATCCCGCTCCAGTCGCCGCGGCTGAAATGCACGCCTTCCATCGGCGTCGCGTCGGGCTGCCAGCTGGTGCCGGAGGCGTCGCGCGACATCGGGTAGTCGCCGTGCAGGCCGCCCGGCATCGCATGACCGGCGGCAGCGCCGTGCATCGCGTGCGGATCCTGCGTCGCCTCATGGGCAGGAGGATGGACGTGTTCCGGCGCCACTGCGTGGGCCGGCGGGTGGACGTGTTCCTGTGCCGCCACCGGGAACAGCGCGGCGGACAGGGTCGAAAACAGCACGGTGCGGAGGAGGGAAGTCTTGGTCATGGGGCCATCGTGGGGTCTGGAGCATGGTCCCGGGTCAAGCCCCGGGGCGAGGATCATTGCAGCTCGCGCAGGTCGAGCTTGCGAAGCCGGGGCGCCAGGTGCCAGGTGCTGGCGACCACGCCCAGGGTGACGCAGCCTCCGACGACCACCGCCGGCACCAGCCCGATCAGCCGCGCCATCACGCCGTCGTAGAACGCGCCGAGCTCGTTCGAGGAACCGATGAAGATGCCGTTGATCGAGGACACGCGGCCGCGCATGTCGTCGGGCGTCGCCAGCTGCAGGATGGTGGAGCGCAGCACGACGGAGACACCGTCGCACATGCCGTACAGCAGCAGGATCCCGGCCGACAGCCAGAAGTGCCGCGACAGGCCGAAGGCGATCGTGCACAGGCCGAAACCCGCCACCGAGTACATCAGCACGCGGCCGGCGTTGCGCTGCAGCGGCCGCCGGGCCAGGTACAGCGCGACGACGATCGAGCCGAGCGCCGGCATCGCCCGCAGGATGCCCAGGCCCTCCGGGCCCCAGTGCAGGATTTCGCGGATGAAGGCCGGCAGCATCGACACCGCGCCGCCGAGCAGCACGCAGAACATGTCCAGCGCCATCGCGCCGAGCATGATCTGGTTGCCGAACACGAAGCGCGCGCCTTCGCGGATGCTGGCGAACACCGGCGCGCGCTGCAGCAGCAGCGGCGGCTCGGTCACCTTCAGCCAGAACACGGTCGCCGCGGCCAGCAGGGCGAAGCCGCCGGCGACCAGGTAGGCGGTGGCCACGCCGGCCCAGCCGACGATCACGCCGCCGAGCGCCGGCCCGACCACCAGGCTGACCTGGAACACCACGCTGCCGAAACTGGCGCCGCGCACGAACTGCTCGCGCGGCAGCACGCGCGCGAACAGCGCGTTGTAGACCGGCGTCAGGAACGCGCGCACGGTGCCGGTGAGCGCGATCGCCGCGTAGATCGGCCAGGTCGCGTGCGTCCCGAACTCGGTATGCGCGATGCCCGCCAGCGCGAGCGCGGTGGCGAGCAGGCCCAGGCAGGCCACGGCGCCGAGCGTGCGCCGGCGCGAGTGGTCGACGAGGTAGCCCGCGAACGGCGCCACGCAGAAATACGGCAGCACCTCGGCCAGGCCCACCAGGCCCAGTGCGAACGGATCGCGGGTGATCGTGTAGATGTGCCAGCCCACCGTCACCGCCACGACCTGGTAGGACAGGCCGGCGCAGGCGCGGTACAGCAGCAGGGCGAGGAACGCGCCGTTGCGCAGCGGCGAGGCGTGCGCGGCGTCGGCGGCCGGCGTGCTCACACGGCCCTGGCCGCGGTGTCGCGGATGAAGGCCAGCAACGCCGCCAGGCCGTTGCTGCGCGTCGGCGACAGGTGCTTTGCCAGGCCGATCGCGGTGATGTAGTCGGGCTCGGTGGCGAGGATCTCGGCGGCGGGGCGGCCGGAATACACGCGCAACGCGAGGTAGACCAGGCCCGACACGATCGCCGAATCGCTGGTCGCGGCGAACTCGAGCCGGGCGGCGTCGCCCGAGGGCACGATCCAGACCATCGACTGGCAGCCGTGCAGCCGGTGCTCCTCGGTCTTCCATGCCTCGGGGAACGGCGGCAGCTTGCGGCCGAGGTCGATCAGGTACTGGTAGCGCTCGGACCAGTCGCCGAAGAACGCGAACTCCTCGGCGATCGCGGCCTGCGCCTGCGCGGCGGTGGGCTCGAGCGGGAAGGGGGCCTCGCTCATCCGCGCGTCATCCTTTCCGACCCCAGCGCACGCCCTGCGGCGTGTCCTCCAGGACGATGCCTTCGGCCGCGAGTTGCGCGCGGATCGCGTCGGCGCGGGCGAAGTCGCGCGCCTGCTTGGCGGCGGCGCGCTCGTCCACCAGCGCCTGGATGCGGGCGTCGTCGTCGCCCGACACGCCGCGCGCGAACCAGGCCGCCGGCGCCTGCTGCAGCAGGCCCAGCGCCAGGCCGGCGCCGAGCAGCTCGCCCTTGAGCCGGACCTTCTCCGCGATGTCGTCGGCCTTGCGCGCCTCGGCGGCGATGCGCGACAGCTCGGCCAGCGCGGCGGGGGTGTTCAGGTCGTCGTCCAGCGCGGCCTCGATCGCCTCGGGGATGGTCGGCTGCGCCGGCACCCCGTCGAGGTCGCGCAGCGTCCCGTACAGCCGGTCGAGCGTGGCGACGGCCTGCTCGACCAGCCGCGGCGTCCAGTCCAGCGGCTGCCGGTAGTGCGCCGAGAGCAGGGCGAAGCGCAGTGCCTCGGCCGGATGCGCCTGCAGCAGGTCGTGCACCTTCTCGATGTTGCCGACCGACTTGGACATCTTCGCGCCGCCGAACTCGAGCATGCCGTTGTGCAGCCAGTAGCGCGCGAACGGCTTGCCGCCGTGCGCGGCCTCGCTCTGCGCGATCTCGTTCTCGTGGTGCGGGAACTGCAGGTCCACGCCGCCGGCGTGGATGTCGATGGTCTCGCCCAGGTGGGCGCCGGCCATCGCCGAGCACTCGATGTGCCA
>DASWQG010000222.1:0-9093 GCA_036403775.1 Luteimonas sp. | reverse complement strand
GCGCATCGGACACGCCGGCGCGGGCCGGCGGCATGCACGCACGGGGCGCGCAGGCCAGCAGCAGTCCGGACAGCATCCATGCGCACCGCGACATGCCCCGATCCTGCCATGTCGCCGCTTGGGCGCAAGCGCGGCTACCGGCCACGCGGCAGGATTCGCGCGCGCCGCCTAGAATCGGGGGATGGACCACGCGACACCACCGCCACCGCGCTGGCTACTGGCCGCACTGCTCGTGCTGGCGCTGCCGGTCGCGGCCGGCGAAACGCAGGGCTTCCGCCTGGATCCGGTGCACACCCGCGTGCTCGTGGCGCTCGACCATGCCGGCTATTCCAGCGCGCTCGGCACGGTGTCCGGCAGCACCGGCCTGGTCGCGTTCGATCCGTCGGACTGGAGCACGGCGCGCGTGGACGTGAGCGTCCCGCTGCAACGGCTCAGCTTCGGCGACGACGACTGGGACGATGCGGCCCGGCGCATCCTCGGCGCCGCCCGCTGGCCCGTGGCGCGCTTCATCTCCGAGCGGGTGGTGCCGGTGGACGCGTCGCGCGCGCAGGCCTGCGGCACCCTGTACCTGCACGGCACGCAGCAGCCGCTGTGCCTGGAGGTGCGCTTCAACCAGGCACGGCGCGAGCCGCTGCCCCCCTTCCGCGAGAAGGCGGGCTTCTCGGCGCGCGCGGCGCTCGACCGCATCGCCTTCGGCATCGACGACTGGAAGACGGTGGTCGGTCAGCAGGTCGAGCTGCGGATCGAAGCCGAGGCCGTGCGCGACGACACCGCCCTGGCCGAACTGCAGGCGCGCGCACGGTGAGGCCGGCCGCGAACGCCGTGCGCTGGGGCGCGGTGAGCCAGGCGCTGCACTGGCTGGTGGTGCTGCTGGTGCTGGTGATGGCCGGGCTCGGCCTGGTGATGGTCGAGCTGCCGAACACCGCGTTGAAGGTCAGGCTCTATGGCCTGCACAAGTCGCTGGGCCTCACGATCCTCGCGCTCATGCTGCTGCGCCTGGCCTGGCGGCTGCACGCGGGCGCGCCGCCCGCGATCGCCGGTATCCCGCGCTGGCAGGCGCGCGCGGCGGCGCTGACCCACGGCCTGCTGTACGCGCTGTTGCTCGCCATGCCCGTGAGCGGCTGGGTCATCAATGCCAGCTCCGGCTTCCCGCTGCGCTGGTTCGGCCTGTTCAGCGTGCCGCAATTCGGGGGCCGCGATGATGCGCTGAACGCGCTGGCCAAGGGCTGGCACGAGGCGCTGTTCTGGAGCCTGGTGGTGCTGGCGCTCGGCCACGCGTTCGCCGCGGTCTGGCACCACCTGTTCCAGCGCGACGCGACGCTGGCGCGCATGCTGCCGCGCGGCTGGCTCGACGAGGAGGACCCGCTTTGAAATCCCGTTTGACACATGCCCTGCAGGCGATCGCCTGTTGCACGCTGCTCGCGCTGGCCGCCGCGCCGTCGCTCGCCGCCGATTACGCGCAGGCGCCCGGCTCCACCCTGGCCTTCGGCGGCACGTTCCAGGGCGAGCCCTTCGCCGGCCGATTCCCTGGCTTCCACGCCACGCTGTCGTTCGACCCCGACGATCTGTCGCAGGCGCGGCTGGAGGTCGAGATCCCGCTGGCGAGCGCGACCACCGCCAACGCCGACTACGACACGGAACTGCGCGGCACGTCGTTCTTCGACAGCGCGCGCTACCCCACGGCCCGGTACACCGCGACGAAGTTCCGGTCCCTGGGCGGCGACCGCTACGCGGCCGACGGAAGGCTGTCGCTGCACGGCGTGGAGCGCCCCGTGTCGCTGGCGTTCACCTGGACGCCCGGCCCGCAGCCGCTGCTCGTCGGCAAGGCCACCGTCCATCGTCTCGCCTTCGGCGTCGGCACTGGCGACTGGGCCGACACCAGCCTCATCCCCGACGCCATCGCCATCAGCACCCGCGTCCGCTTCAACCCCCGCTGACCCGGCGCCGCGCAGTCCGGATTCAGCCGTCGAGGAATTCCCGGACCTGGACCGGCGTGAACGGCCAGTCGAGTTCGCGCTCGCGGAGGGCGTCGCGCAGCACCGGGATGCGGATGCCGTAGCGCGACTCGAGGGCCGCGTCGTCGTCGATGAACACGCTGGCGAAGTCCGGCAGCCGCGCCGCCGCGAGCACCGCCAGCGCCTGGTCGCACAAGTGGCAGTCGTCGCGCTGGAACAGCAGGAAGCGCACGGTTTCGGGCGGGGCCATCGGCATAGAATACCGGCATGGCCGTCAGCACCTTCGACCTGTTCAAGATCGGCATCGGACCGAGCTCCTCGCACACCGTGGGGCCGATGCGCGCGGCCGCCCGCTTCGTCGACAAGTGGCTGCGGCAGGCCGGCGTGCTCGAGCGGGTGCATCGCGTCCGCGCCGAGGTCTACGGCTCGCTGGCGCTGACCGGCCGCGGCCATGGCACCGACAAGGCCGTGCTGATGGGGCTGGAGGGCAACCTCCCCAACCGCGTGGATCCCGACCTGATCCCGCCCGCCCTGGCGCGCATCCGCGGCGAGGGCCGCGTGCGCCTGGGCGGCATCCACGAGATCGCCTTCGACGAGAAGGGCGACCTGGTGATGAACAAGCGGCAGAAGCTGCCGCACCACACCAACGGCATGCGCTTCACCGCCTGGGACGCCGCCGGCGAAGTGCTGGCGACGCAGGATTACTACTCGGTCGGCGGCGGCTTCGTCGTCAACCAGGACGAGGCGGCGGGCGACCGCATCGTCGCCGACACCACGCCGCTGCCCTATCCGTTCCGTTCCGGCGACGAGTTGCTCGCCGCCTGCGACGCGCACGGCATGACCATCGCGCAGCTGATGTTCGAGAACGAGCAGATGTGGCGCAACGCGGGCGAGATCCGCGCGGGCCTGCGCGAACTGTGGCAGGCGATGCGCGACTGCGTCGGCCGCGGCATCCGCTCGGGCGGCACCCTGCCCGGCGGCCTGCACGTGCAGCGCCGCGCGCCGCTGCTGTACGCGGAGCTTTCCGCGCGGCCGGAAGCCGGCGCGACCGACCCGCTGACCACGCTCGACTGGGTCAACCTGTTCGCGCTGGCGGTGAACGAGGAGAACGCCGCCGGCGGCCGCGTGGTGACCGCGCCCACCAACGGCGCGGCCGGCATCATCCCCGCGGTGCTGCATTACTACGAGCGCTTCTGCGGCGCCGGCAAGGACGCGGCCGCCGTCGAGCAGGGCGTGTTCGATTTCCTGCTCACCGCCGCCGCGGTCGGCATCCTCTACAAGGAGAACGCGTCGATCAGCGGCGCCGAGGTCGGGTGCCAGGGCGAGGTCGGCGTCGCCTGCTCGATGGCCGCGGCCGGGCTCACGGCGGCGCTGGGCGGCAGCATGTCCCAGGTCGAGAACGCCGCCGAGATCGGCATGGAGCACAACCTCGGCCTGACCTGCGACCCCATCGGCGGCCTCGTGCAGATCCCCTGCATCGAGCGCAACGCGATGGGTTCGGTGAAGGCGATCAACGCCTCGCGCATGGCCCTGCGCGGCGACGGCAAGCACAAGGTGAGCCTGGACAAGGTCATCCGCACGATGCGCGACACCGGCCGCGACATGCGCGACAAGTACAAGGAAACCTCGCGCGGCGGCCTGGCCGTCAACGTCATCGAGTGTTGAAGTCGCCCGAATAGGCATACCATCGGCCGGACCAGGGGACAGGGGTCCTTGGCATGCCGGTCCTGTACCGCTTGCGAAGTGTCGGCGCGCTGCTGCTGGCGGCGACGCTCGCGTGCGCGCCGCCGGCGCGCGCGCTGGACCCGGCCAAGGGGTATGTCCACTACGTGCGCGACACCTGGTCCATCCAGGACGGCCTGCCGCAGATCACCGCGCTGTGCATGGCGCAGGACCGCGACGGCTACCTGTGGATCGGCACCCAGAGCGGCCTGGCGCGCTTCGACGGCGTGCGCTTCACCAGCTACCTGCCGCAGGACACGCCGGCGCTGCCGGCGGTGTGGATCCGCGCGCTGCTGGCGGGCTCGGACGGCCGCCTGTGGATCGGTACCTACAAGGGCCTGGCGGTGCGGACCGGCGGCGAATTCCGGCGGATCCTCCCCGCCGACCCGGGGCGCTGGCCGGCGCTGGACGTGCGCGCGCTGGCCGAGACCGCCGACCATCGCATCCTCGCGGCGACCGCCGAGGGCCTGTTCGAGGTCCGGGGCGAGCGCCTGCATCCCCTCCCCGGTCCCGAGCCCGCGCTGTCGCTGCTGGCGCGCGGCGACGGCCTGTGGGTCGGCACCCGCGGCAGCGTGGAGCGGATCCATGCCGGCCGCGGCCTGCACCTGCCGCTGCCCGAGGCCCATGGCAACGCCAGCGTGGACCACCTCGTCGAGGCGCAGGGGCGGATCTGGGCAGGCACGTCCGCGGGCCTGTTCGCCCTGGTCGGCGAGCGCTGGACGCCGATCCCGGTCGACCCGGCGTTCGACGGTTCGCCGGTCGGGGCGATGCTGGCCGACCGCGACGGCAACCTCTGGGTCGGCAGCAACGGCGGGCTGGCGCGGTTCCGCGGCGCGGTCCCGGTCGAATTCGAACCGGACCTCGGGCCGCACGCCTTCCGCCAGGTCGTGTCCATGCTCGAGGACCGCGAGGGCAACTTCTGGCTCGGTAGCCAGCTCGACGGCATCGCGCGCTTGTGGAACGGCTGGACCCGGCGCTATGGCGCGACCCAGGGGCTGGACGACCCGATCGTGTGGTCCGTGGCACCAGCGGCCGATGGCGGCATCTGGGTCGGCGGCAACGACGGCCTCAGCCGCTTCGACGGCAGCCGCTTCACCCTGGTCGTGCCGGGCAAGGACCTGCCGCATCCGCACGCCTACAACCTGCTCGCCGAAGGCGACACGGTCTGGATCGGCACGCGGCGCGGGCTGGTGCAGTGGCATGGCGGCAAGCTGGTGGCGCCGCCGCAGTTCGCGGGGATGGCCGGCACCCAGGTCTACGGCATCCTGCGCGCCGCCGACGGCAGCCTGTGGTTCCCGACGCTGGACGGCCTCTTCCATTTCGCCGATGGCGTCCTGCAGCACCATGGCCGCGCGCAGGGCCTCGCCGAACCGCAGGTCCGCGCCCTGCTGCCGGGCCCCGGCGGCACGATGCTGCTGGGCACGCAGTCGGGGCTCTACGAACTGCGCGATGGGCGGGCGCGGCCGCGCGCGGCGCCCGGCCTGCCCCCCGGCCTGGACATTTCCGCGATGTACCGGCTGGCCGACGGGCGGCTCGTCCTGGGCAGCGCCAGCGAACGCACCTGGATCGAGGCCGGCGGGCGCTGGCACGCGCTCGGCCCGGCGCAGGGCATGCCGGCGAACACGCCGTTCCACTTCGCCGAGCACGGCGGCTACCTGTACGCCGCCGGCATCCGCGGCGTCGCCCGGGTGCCGGTGGCGGACCTGCCGCGCGACGCGGGCGAGGCGCACGTGCGTGGCGAGATGCTGCTGAACGAACGCGGCGACCCCAACGCCGGCCAGCGCGGGTTCTGCTGCAACGGCGCCGGCCTGGCGAAGGGCTTCCTGCGCGATGGCGTGCTCTGGCTGCCCACGCGCGACGGCATCGTCGCGCTGGATACCGACGCGATCCGCAAGAACCCGGTGCCGCCGCAGGTCGTGATCGAGCGCCTGCGCACGCCCTCGGGGTGGCGGCCGCTGCAGTCCGGCGCGGGACCGCTCGAGCTGGCTGCCGGCGACCGCGACCTGGGCTTCGAATTCACCGCGCTCAGCTTCCAGGATCCGCGCAGCGTGCAGCTGCGCTACCGGCTGATCGGGTACGACCGCGCCTGGCACCTGCTCGAGGACGCGCGCCGGCGCAGCGCCAACTACACCAACCTGCCGCCCGGCGATTACCGCTTCGAGGTCGCCGCCGCCAACAACGCCGGCGAATGGAGCACGCACGCCGCGGCGCTCGGTTTCCGCATCCTGCCGCGGTTCCACGAGACCTGGCTGTTCCGGGTGCTGATGGGCGCGCTGCTGGCCACCCTCGCCTACGCCCTCTTCCGCCACCAGCAGCAGCGCTACGCGCGCCAGCGCGCGCAACTGGCGCAGGAAGTGCAGTCGCGCACGCTGGAACTGAACGTCGCCAAGGCGCGCCTGGAGAAGGCCAGCCAGACCGACCCCATGACCGGCCTGCGCAACGAACGCTACCTGGCCAACCAGGTCCCGGCGGACCTGGCGTTCTACGAACGCGACCGCAAGCGCAGCGACGGCTTCGACCAGTCGCTGGGTTTGGTGCTGGTGGAACCGGGCACGCGGGAGCCCGGGGCGCTGGTGGAGGTGGCGCAGCTGCTGGCCTCGCTGGTGCGCGGCAGCGACTACGTGGCGCGCTGGGGCGACGGCTTCCTGCTGGTGCTGCGCCCGTTGCCGGACCATCGCCTGGAGACCATCGGCGAACGCATCCGCGACGCGTTCGCCGGCCAGCGTTTCCCGCGCGCCGGTGCCGCCGCCGCGCCGCTGGACTACGCCCTCGGCATGGTCGAGTACCCGTTGCGCGGCGCGCGCCAGCAGGGCGTGGGCTGGGAGCAGATGGTGGAACTGGCGGACGTGGGGCTGCGCTGGGTACATGCGCGCGGCGGCCATGGCTGGGTGCTGTTGCGGCCCAGTTCGCATGCCGACCTGCCGCGCCTGCTGCAGGGCCTGTCCCCCGACGACCTCGAGGGCCTGCTGCGCGCCGGGCGCCTGCACCTGCGCGCTTCGCCCGGCCTGGGCCTGCGCGAGGGCGCGCCGGCATGAGCCCCCGCCTGCCGCTGTGGCTGCGCATGGCGGGCTTCGTCGCCGCCTACCTGGCGCTGAGCGCGTTCGCGATCAGCTTCAACGGCCCGTCGCGCATCGCCATGTACTGGCCCGCCTCCGGCCTCGCCTTCGCCGTGGTGGTCGTGGCGGGCTGGCGCTGGGCGTTGCTCGTGGCCGTCGCGCTGGTGCTGAAATCGCTCTGGTTCGAGCCGGTGCCGCCCGGCTTCCTGGCCTTCAGCATCGCCGGCAACGTCGGCGGCCTGCTGGTTGGTGGCGGGCTGGCGCGCCGCGAAACCACGCTGCGCCCGGGCAGCGTGCGCTACGCCATCCGGATGATGGCGTGCGGTTTGCTGATGTCGGCGATCAGCGGCGCGGTCGGCGGTTACGGGCTCTGGCTGGGCGGCCTGGCGCCGTCGCTGCCGACCGCGCAGCTGCTGTGGGCCCTGGGCGACTTCCTCGGCATCGCCAGCGTCGCACCGGCGCTGATGATCGGCGCCGCGCGCTGGCAACTCGGACAGCTGCGCAGCCGCCAGCCCGAACTCGCGGGCGAGCGCTCGCTCTGGAACATCGGCCTGGTCGCCAGCTACCTGCTGATGGCCTGGGGCATGGGCGCCAGCGGCGATTTCGCGCTCGGCCTGACCACGCTCCCGCTCGCCGCGATGGTGTGGAGCGCCGTGCGCTTCACCCCGATGCGCACTTCGGTCTCGGCGATGCTCACCGTGGCGCTGATCGCGGTGCTCGCGGCGTACGGCGTCGCCGGCTTCCCGCGGCCGGACGGCACGCTGGAGACCGCCGTGCTGCTGGGCTACCTGTGCCTGCTGGCGATCCTGCCGCAGGCGCTTGCGCTGTCGGTGGACGAGCATCGTGCCCTGACCCGGCGCCTGCAGCGCCGCGCCAGCACCGATCCGCTGAGCGGGCTGCCGAACCGCGGCGCGTTCGAGGCGCAGGCGCGGCTGGCGATGGCCGATCCCTCGCAGACCTCGCTGGCGCTCGCCTACCTGGACCTCGACAACCTCAAGCTGGTCAACGACACCGCCAGCCACCGCGCCGGCGACGCCCTGATCGTGGCGGTCGCCGAGGCGCTGCGCCTGCACCTGCGCGCCGACGACAGCATCGGCCACCTGGGCGGCGACGAGTTCGTCGTGCTGATGCGCAATGCCGGCGCCACCGCCGCCCGCGAGCGCGCGCTGGGCCTGCTGCGCGCGGTCGAGGGCGCGCGCTGCCGCTACGCGGGGGAGGAATTCGGCACCACCGCCAGCATCGGCCTGGTGCCGTTCCAGCCGGGGCGGGCGGACTTCGCCGAGCTGCTGTCGCAGGCCGACGCCGCCTGCTTCGCGGCCAAGGAACTGGGCGGCGATCGCGTCCGCGTCGCCGGCGTCGGCAGCAACGCGTTGTCGGACCCGGTGTCGGGCATGCGCTGGACGGTGCGCATCCGCGAGGCGCTGCGCAACGACGGCTTCCTGCTCTACGCGCAGTCGATCGTGCCGCTGCAGCCCGGCCACGAACCGGGCGCGCGCTTCGAGCTGCTGCTGCGGATGCGCGACGAGCACGGCGGGCCGCCGCACACCCCGGACACCTTCATCGCCGCCGCCGAGCGCTTCCGCCTGGCCTTGCGGATCGACCGCGAGGTGGTGCGCATGGCGCTGGCGCAACTCGACGCGCAACCGGAGGCGGCGGCGCGGGTGGCCTTGTGCACGATCAACCTCTCCGCCGGCGCGCTGCTGGACGAGGCGTTCGTGGACCACGTCGCCGAGCGCCTGCACGCGAGCCGGTTCCCGGCCTCGCGCCTGTGCTTCGAGATCACCGAGACCAGCGCGATGCGCGACCCCGCGCGCGCGCAGCGGGCGATCGACGAGCTGCGCAGCCTCGGCTGCCGGTTCGCGCTGGACGATTTCGGCACCGGCTTCTGTTCCTACGGCCACCTGCGCGCGCTGGACGTGGACTTCATCAAGATCGACGGCAGCTTTGTCCAGGACATGGCGCGCTCGCCGCTCTCGGCGGAGGTGGTGGGCTCGATCACCCGCATCGCCCACCTGCTCGACAAGAAGACCATCGCCGAGCACACCGAGAGCGAGGCGGTGCGCTCGGTGCTGGCGGGCCTGGGCGTGGACTACGCGCAGGGCTATGCGATCGACCACCCGCAGCCGCTGAAGGCCTATCTCGCCGGCCTGGTGCGCGAACCGGTCATGCCGTGAGCGCGGCACCGCGCGCGATCGCCAGCACGTCGTCCAGCAGCGCCGCGGCGGTGACCCCCGCGCCGGCGCCCGGCCCCTGGACCAGCAAGGGCCGATCCCGGTAGCGGTCGCACCAGATCGCGACCCGGTTGTCGGTGTCGCCGCCCTGCGCCAGCGGATCGCCGGGGGCCAGGGCTTCCAGCCCGG
>DASWQG010000221.1:0-2663 GCA_036403775.1 Luteimonas sp. | reverse complement strand
TCGACGGCGACGGCGACCGCCTGGGCGTGGTCACGCGCGACGGCCGCAACATCTTCCCGGACCGCCTGCTGATGCTGTTCGCGGCCGACGTGCTGGAGCGCAACCCGGGCGCGGTGATCGTGTACGACGTGAAGTGCAGCGGCCGGCTGCAGCAGCACATCCTGCGCCACGGCGGCAGCCCGCTGATGTGGCGCACCGGGCACTCGCTGATCAAGACCAAGATGCGCGAGGTCGAGGCCGAGCTGGCCGGCGAGATGAGCGGCCACTTCTTCTTCGCCGAGCGCTGGTACGGCTTCGACGACGGCCTGTACGCGGCGGCGCGCCTGCTCGAGGTGCTGACCCAGCAGGCCGAGTCGCCCACCTTCGTCCTGAACTCGCTGCCCGACGGCGTCTCCACGCCCGAGATCAAGGTGCCGGCGCCCGGCGAGGACCCGCACGGCTTCGTCGAGCGCTTCCGCGCGGCGGCCAGCTTCGAGGGCGCGCGCACCTCGACCATCGACGGCCTGCGCGTGGACTGGCCCGACGGCTGGGGGCTGGTGCGCGCGTCCAACACGACACCGGTGCTGGTGATGCGCTTCGATGCCGAGTCGCCCGAGGCGCTGGAGCGGATCCAGGGCGAGTTCAGGCGCCAGCTGCTGGCGCTGGATCCGGGTCTCGCGCTGCCGTTCTGACGGTTACGGCGTCGGCGCAGGCGCTGGCGCGGGTTCGGCGGCGTCGGGATGCTTGAGCGCGTTGTAGCGCGCGAGCGCGTCGGCCAGCTCGGCGTCAAGGCTGGCGCGGTCGGCGCGCTGCTCCTGGATGATGCGCTGCTGCTTCATCAGCTCGGCGTGCTGCGCGCGCAGGTTGGCGAGCAGGTTCGCGGGCACGGGGCGGCCGGCCAGCTGCAGGTTGTTGGCCTGGTCGAGCAGCACCACCAGGCTGCGGCGCAGGTTCGATTCGCCCAGCGCGGAGGCCTTCAGCGCGTCGTCGAGCAGGGTCGTGCGCTCGCCGTAGGCGCGCCGCAGGTCCGCCTCGGTCGCATACGACTCGACCATCGCCAGGTCGCGGCGCTGCCGCTCGGCCTCGGCCTTGGCGTCGGCCTGCGCCTGCGCGGCCGCAGCGCTCGCGGCGACGCGGTCCTCGGCGGTCAGCGCGCGACCGACCTCGCGGGTCTGCGCGCCGCTCGCGGCGTTGATCTCGGTGCGGGCCAGGTCGGTGGCGCCCGGCGGCAGCGTGTCGCCGCAGGTGCGGTTGCCGTTGGCGTCGTTCCAGCAGTACAGCTTCTTGCCGCGGCTCTGCGCGTCGGCCGGCGCGGCGGCGCACAGCAAGGCAAGCACGGCGATGGTGCGGATGATCATGCGGCAGCCCCCCTGCTGCATCCGTAACGCGCGCGGTAGGCCAGCAGCGCCTCGCGCTCGGCGACAAGTTCCCTGCTTTCGCCCGCGAACGCAAGCAGGTCGTCGAGCGTGGCGACGGCGACGACGGCGATCCCGGCCTCCTGCGACAGCGCCTGCGCCGCCGAGCGCGGGTCGCCCTCGGACACCGCTTCCTGCCGGTCGAGCGCGATCGCGATGCCCGCGGTCGTGCCGCCGGCGCCGGCGATGATCGCCAGCGCCTCGCGCACGGCGGTGCCCGCGGTGATCACGTCGTCCACCACCAGCACCCGCCGGCCGTCGAGCGGCGCGCCGATCAGCTGCCCGCCCTCGCCATGGTCCTTGGCCTCCTTCCGGTTGAACGCCACCGGCAGGTCGCGGCCTCGCCGCGCGTATTCGCAGGCCAGCGCCGTGGCCAGCGGGATGCCCTTGTAGGCCGGCCCGAACAGGCAGTCGAAGGCGAGGCCGGAGGCCTCGATCGCGTCGGCATAGCAGCGGGCGAGGCCGGCCAGCGCCTGGCCGGAATCGAAGCGCCCGGCATTGAAGAAGTACGGGCTCTGGCGCCCGGACTTGAGCGTGAATGCGCCGAAGCGCAGCGCCTGCGCCCGCAGCGCGAGCGCCAGGAATCGACGGCGATGGTCTGGGTCGGCCGGGGCCATCCCGGCATTCTCCCATGCATTGCTATGATCAAGAAAACCCGCGGCCAGCCGCGACCCGCCGGACGACACGGGCCTTCATGCGCATCATCAGCTTCAACGCCAACGGCCTGCGCTCGGCGGCCAGCAAGGGATTCTTCGACTGGTTCGGCCAACAGGACGCGGACGTCCTGTGCGTGCAGGAGACCAAAGCGCAGGAGCACCAGCTGGCGGTGCCGGGCTTCCTGCCCGAGGGCTACCAGGCCTGGTTCCGCGACGCCACCACGAAGAAGGGCTACAGCGGCGTGGCCATCTACGCGCGCCGCGAGCCGGACGAGATCCGCACCGGGCTGGGCTGGGAGCCGTTCGACGAGGAGGGCCGCTACATCGAGGCGCGCTTCGGCAACCTCAGCGTGGTCTCGTTCTACATTCCCTCCGGGTCCTCGGGCGAACTGCGCCAGGGCTTCAAGTTCGAGGTCATGGAATGGCTGCGGCCGATCCTCGGACAGTGGCTGGCCAGCGGCCGCGACTACGTTCTGTGCGGGGACTGGAACATCGTGCGCAGCGAGCTCGACATCCGCAACTGGAAATCCAACCAGAAGAACTCCGGCTGCCTGCCGCCCGAGCGCGAGTGGCTGAACGGCCTCTGCCACGACACCGGCGGCTGGGTCGACGC